>NZ_WJID01000054.1:0-35723 GCF_010994055.1 Gracilibacillus thailandensis
CTCCTATTTTATTATTGACTAAACGTTCGGTCAATAATAAAATGACAGTAGAACGAAATAAATTGGATGGAGGGTTTACCATGGATTTGTATTATCAAGTAACCGGAGAGGGTCATCCTATTGTACTGTTGCATAGTGGAGGAACGGATCGGAAAGACTGGACATTTTTAACTCCACGATTAGCTCAACATTACAAAGTTGTTACGTTTGACGTACGTGGAATTGGAAAATCACCATCGCCAAATCCAAATGACAAGGTCAATTATGTTGAAGATTTATTATTACTTATGGATCATCTAGAGCTAGATTCGGCGATGCTTGTTGGTCATTCAATAGGGGGGCAAATTGCAACAGAGTTTGCTTTAAATTACCCTGAAAAAGTAAACAATCTGATTTTAATTGCACCATCATTATCAGGTTTCCATTATTCTGAAGCATTTAATGAGTATATTAACAGCATTAATCGGGTTGCTCCAGATATCGATCAAATGCTTGATATCTCTTTGAGTGGCTCGTTGTATCAAGTTGTCATGTCAAGCCCACATCGAGATCTGATGATTCAAATGCATCGAGACTACTTCAATCGGATTTTAACATGGCCTAATTTTGAAATGTTTTGGCCACAACCGCCTGCTGTTGAGAGATTAGATGAATTATCGATGAATACGTTGTTTATTATAGGCGAAAAAGATTTTCAAGATAATCATCGTGTAGCAGAACAATTTAAAAAAGTTCCCAATGTCCGTTTATCCGAAATAACAAATGCAGACCACATGGTAACACTTACGCATCCAGATAAGTTATTTATGAAGATTGATAATTTTATAAAGGAATGATATGTACCTATGCCAAGAACACCCGAAGAGAATGAACGAATTCGTCAAAAAGCAATAGAAAATATTCGACACAAAGCGATGGAACTGTTTATTAATCAAGGATATCATGCGACTTCTATTAGTGATATAGCGAAAGAAGCAGAAATCTCTAAAGGCTTACTTTACAATTACTTCAAAGGAAAAGAAGATCTGCTTTCAACGATTGTGGAAGAACGGATTATAAAATTAATCGAAGTGATGGAAGGTGCTTTAGCACTTGATACACCAGCTGACCAACTAAAATATGTTGTAAATCATGCGATTGATAATGTTTACACAAATCCTCAAGTTCATCGCTTTTTTCTACACTTGCAAACACAACCTGAGGCTGATAAAGAGTTAATTAAATATAGTAAACGGATCGTTGAGGAAAATGCAAGGCAATTTGAGTTACAATGTGAAATGTTTGAAAATCTAGGAGTTGCCAATCCTAGAGAAAGATCTCTATATTTTTCGTCTACCTTGCAAGGGGTAATGTTGATGATTGCCACTTATCCTCAGAAATTTCCGGTTGAAGAGATTAAAACACAAATCATAGAGAAATTTTGCCAATCACCAATATAATATGCTTTTTATAAAGTGCAATCATCTTAATGATTAGCCAAAACATAATTAGTATAAAAGAAAAGACAGGTAAATTAGCCTGTCTTTTTTTGTTGTATAAATTAATATGCCGCCTTTTGTACCCTTATTTAATAAACTAACTTTCTGGCTTAGTTTCGGCTATTCATAATAATGAAACAACAGGTCAAACTAAAGTTAGTAATATGATCCCGGTGTCTATCGCCTGGCTGATTCCAGCTTCAAACTTCCAGTGAAATAGGGAAGTGAAGTGTCGGATAGCACCTCGATCATAGTCTCACTTAATAGGAGGAATGGTATGTGAATATTGCCAACTTCATGACGATCATCGGATTTGTAGTTTGTACGGTTGTAATACTTATACTCTTAGTGGTTGGATCGTATTTATTTACAATAGACAAAAGACAAAAACAACATCCTATTCTTCGAAATTATCCTTTAATTGGAAGGGTTAGATATTTCTTAGAGAATATCGGACCTGAGTTACGCCAATATTTATTTCATAATAACCGCGAGGGTGAGCCATTTTCGCGAAACGACTATCAGCATATAGTGAAAAAGGCAAAATACAAACGAGATGTCCTTGGGTATGGCTCACAACGCGACTTTGATGAGCCTGGATATTATATTCGTAATTCTCTCTTCCCTAAATTAACAGAAGAATTAAAGATGGATCGCAAGACAAAAGTGACAACAGAGCGCTACTTGTTGCTTAATGAACCTTTATTTGCTCAAAGAAAAGAGCGGTTGGATAAGGATGAATCGCCAGTTTATTTATTGGAAGATGATGATGCAATTGTGATCGGTGAACAAACAAGACATCCATTTAAGGTTAAAGGACAGATCGGTATGTCTGCTATGAGTTACGGTTCCTTAGGAGAGCGAGCTATTACAGCTCTATCAGAAGGGTTAGGCATTGCGAAAGGAACTTGGATGAATACCGGTGAAGGTGGAATATCTGATTACCATCTTAAGGGTGGAGTAGATATTATTATGCAAATTGGGCCTGGCTTATTTGGGGTTAGAGATAAGGAAGGAAACTTTAGTTGGGATGCATTACTAGAGAAAAGCAACATGGCAGAAGTAAAAGCGTTCGAGATTAAATTAGCGCAAGGTGCCAAAACACGTGGTGGCCATATTGACGCAGAGAAAGTAACCGAAGAAATTGCTAGGATAAGAATGGTGGAGCCTTACAAGTCGATTGACAGTCCCAATCGCTTTCGTGAATTTAGTGACTTACCTTCCTTATTTAAGTTTTTAGAAAAGATTCGTGAACATACGGGAAAACCTGTAGGCATGAAGGTTGTAGTTGGAAGTAGTCAGGAGGCTGATGAACTCGCCAAAGCGATTAAAGATACGGGGATGGGACCAGACTTCATCACAATAGATGGTGGGGAAGGGGGAACAGGTGCATCCTACCAAGAATTAGCGGACAGTGTCGGGTTACCGATTCGGTCGGCGTTACCATTAGTCGATAATGCTCTTCGGAAGTATGGTGTGCGAGATAATTTGAAAATTATTGCATCAGGGAAAATGTTTTCACCAGACCGGATTGCAATTGCACTTGCTATGGGAGCGGATCTCGTCAATGTCGCTAGAGCGTTTATGATAACAGTTGGATGTATCCAAGCATTACAATGTCAATCCAATTCATGTCCGGTTGGCGTCGCAACGACAGATCCTGATCTGCAAAAAGGGCTTGTGATTGAAGAGAAGAAATGGCGTACGGCAAATTATTTAATTACTATGCGTAAAGGGCTATTCCGGTTAGCTGCAGCAGCTGGTTTAGATTCACCGACCAAATTCACACGAGAACACATTGTTTATCGAGACGAAAAGGGTAGGACATGGTCATTAGACGATATCTATCAAGCAATGGTACGGCCGAAGGATATAAACGATATTTCTTAAAAGAAGAAGGTGTAATCAATGAAAGTAGCAGAACTATTGATCAAATGTTTAGAACATGAAGGAGTTGAATATATTTTTGGGGTACCAGGTGAAGAAAATATTGATGTAATGGATGCCCTTCATGACTCCACGATTCAATTTATTGTAACACGTCACGAAACGAGTGCAGCATTTATGGCGGGAACATACGGAAAATTGACAGGGAAACCAGGCGTATGTTTGGCAACACTTGGACCAGGTGCAACCAATTTATTAACCGGTGTTGCCAATGCCAACATGGATCTCTGTCCGATCGTGGCGATCACAGCACAAGCAGGTCTAGGTCGTCAGCATAAGATTTCTCATCAACATTACGATATGGTATCTGTTTATGATGAAGTAACTAAATGGAATACCCAGATAAAAACGCCTGACGTAGTTCCAGAAGTGGTACGAAAAGCATTTAAAGTTGCTACGGAGGAGAAGACCGGAGCAACGCATATTGAACTACCTGAAGATGTTGCAAAGATGGAAATTGAGAGTTCACCTCTAAATGTTGTCCCTCATCATCTTTCAGAGGCGGATGAACCAGTAATTAACGAGGCGGCCAAAATAATAGAACAAGCGAAGCACCCACTCCTTTTAGTTGGGAATGGTGTAACAAGAGGGGATGCTGATGAAGAGTTGAGGACTCTAGTGAAGACGGCAAATCTTCCTGTAGTTCATACTTTCATGGGAAAAGGTGCAATACCGTGGACTGATGAACATAGCCTACTAACGGCAGGGATAGGTGGTAATGATTATATTGCTTGTGGATTTAACGAGTCTGACCTGATCATTGCTATTGGTTTTGATATGGCCGAGTATTCCCCAAAAAGTTGGAATCCTGAGGGCAAAACCCCTATCTTGCACATTGATACAAAAGAAGCAGAAATTGATGCATGCTATCCTGTTCAATTAAATGTTGTCGGTAATATTAAAGAGAATATCAAAAATCTAAACAAGGCAATTACTGAAAAAGAAAGAGATTTAACTTGGGTGTCACATGTTCGCAACGAAGCACTGACTGAATTAGAATCGTTTAAAAGCGACATCGAATTTCCTGTGAAACCACAAAAGATTATTGCTGATTTGCGTTCTGTATTGGAGGAAAACAGCATTGTTATCTCTGATGTTGGAGCACACAAAATGTGGATCGCTAGAATGTACCATAGTTATCAACCGAATACATGTCTCATTTCGAATGGTTTAGCATCAATGGGTGTTGCAGTGCCTAGTGCTATTGCTGCCAAAATGGTTCACCCAGAACGTCAGGTGGTTGCTGTATGTGGTGATGGATCATTTCAAATGACGAGTGCAGAATTAGAAACTGCGAAACGATTAAATTTACCGATTGTGATTCTTTTATGGCGTGATGAAGGTTACGGTTTAATTGAATGGCATCAGATGAAAGCTTTCAACCGTTCATCCCATATTAAATTTGGCAATCCAGATTTTGTTCAGTTAGCAAAGTCATACGGTTTCGAAGGACTGACTGTTGAAAAGCCAGAAGGATTGAAACCAACCATAGACAAAGCGTTATCGTTGAACAAGCCAGTACTTATTGATTGTCCAGTTGATTATCGCGAAAATATGAAGCTTACCGAAAAGCTAGGAAATATTATTTGTTAACGGAGGTCATACTATGATGAAAATAGGTTCCATTATCAACGGCCAAGAACGAATAGAAGATAATCGTGAAATAGTAGCAGTCCATAATCCTTTTAATAATGAAAAAGTAGCGGAATTAAAACTTGCCACTAAGAAAGATCTCGAAGACGCTGTAACCAATAGCTTTGAAAAGTTCCATTCCGAAATGAAAGTTATGCCAGCCCATCAACGTGCTGATATTTTGCGAAAAGCTGCCGATTTGTTAGTAGATAAAACGGAGGATTTTGCAACCATTATTAGCAAGGAAGCTGGTAAACCAATTAAGTATAGCCGCGGTGAAGTCGAACGGTCTATTCAAGTTCTCCGATTTGCTTCTGAATTAGCCAAAAATATTCCCGGGGAAATGATACCAATGGATGCTGCTATTGGTGGCGAACATCGTATGGGTCTAGTTAAGCGTGAGCCATTAGGTGTAGTAGGAGCCATCACACCGTTTAACTTTCCATTAAACCTTTCCCTTCATAAACTTGCACCGGCATTAGCAGCAGGCAACACAGTCGTATTTAAACCAGCAGAAAAAACACCGATTTCGGCCTGTATGCTCGTAAAGCTGTTTCAAGAAGCAGGATTGCCAGACGGTGTCATTAATCTACTTATTGGAACCGGTGAAGAAGTTGGCTCAGCGCTTGTGACACATGACAAAGTTGCTAAAATCAGCTTTACTGGCAGCCTTCCAGTAGGTAAGAACATCAGGGAAACAGCAGGATTAAAGAAGGTTACTTTAGAGCTTGGTTCTAATTCACCGAACCTTTTATTTGAGGATGCTAACATTGATTATGCTACAACAGAATTAGTAAAAGGCGCTTTTGCATTCTCTGGTCAAGTCTGTATTTCTGCACAACGTATTTATGTCCATAAGGAAATTTATGATTCATTTCTTGAGGCCTATATCCAAAAAACAAAAGCATTACGAATGGGTGACCCAATCAGTGAGGAAACCGACATTGGTCCGATGATTAATGAAGAAGAAGCTAAGCGGGCTAAAGAGTGGATTGATGACGCGGTAGACAAGGGTGCACGGATTGCGGTCGGTGGTGAAAGAAATGGCACGATTTTATCACCTACGATCATGACTGATGTGGATGAAAATATGAAAATCATTGCAGAAGAGGTTTTTGCTCCTATTGTATCGGTCATTCCATTTAATACAGAAGAAGAAGCAATCGAGTATTCCAATGATTCCATTTACGGACTACAAGCTGGTGTTTTTACAAGAGACATTAACCGAGCATTACGTGTTGCAGATCGATTAGAAATGGGCGGAGTTTGGATCAATGAAATCTCAACGTATAGGCAGGATAATCATCCGTATGGTGGCGTGAAACAAAGTGGTGTTGGAAGAGAAGGCGTTAAATATGCGATAGAAGACATGACCGAAATGAAATTTATTGGGATTAAAATTGATCAAAACTAATAAACAGGATGATCTGAATTCTACGATGAAACACTCACAAATGTTGGAACCGATTTTAGTGAGTGTTTTTTGTATAAATCGATAAAACTTCGCGAAAATAAGGATTATAAAATACGTTAAAAAGGTGGGTTTATATGGATAATCAAAGATTAATTAATTTTTTGAACCAATTATTATCAAACCATTTCGTGTTATATGTTAAGTTACATCGCTATCACTGGTTTGTTCAAGGGAGGCATTTCTTCCAGCTCCATGCTACCTTTGAAGAAATGTACAATCAAATTGCCGAAGATTTAGATGAAGTGGCAGAAAGAATTTTAGCAATAGACGGAAAGCCGTTGGCAGTTATGTCAAAGTATTTAGAAGAAGCTACATTAGTAGAAGCGAACGCTGATGATAAAGAGAATGAGATTATTCAACAACTAATGGATAATTATAAGCAAATTATTGCTGAAATTCAACATGATGGATTACCTCTAGCAAGTGAGAATAGCGATGAGCCAACAGCTGATTTATTAATTGCTTTACAAGGTAAGTATGAAAAATATGTATGGATGTTATCAGCGTACATAGCATACGAATAGTTTGGATTACTAGCTTCGTTAAGGATAAATGGCAAGCTGTTTTTGACTTATTTTCCTCACTAACCTATAATTGAGTGTCTGTGTTTACATACACAAAAATTTCTCGTTACTTTTTTGAATTAATAAGTTTATGGATATAGGACATGAATAATAAATGATAAAAAGTTATGTGGCATTATTATAGGAGGACAAGAATGGATGACAGTACTAGGAAGAAGAAGAAATTAGATTGGATGACGTTGATTATAAGTGGAGGACTGCTTTTGCTCTTCGTCATCGCTTCCATTTTTAATGAAAAATTAGTGGGGCAGTGGATCAGTGATTCCTTCTCTTTTACAGCGAAATATTTTGGAGCATATTGGCAAGTGTTACTGCTCGTAATGTTTATCATTGGATTAATATTAGCTTTTAGCAAATATGGAAAAGTACGACTGGGCAAAATGGAGCGGCCGGAGAATAGCAATTTTCGCTGGGTTTCTATGATTTTATGTACATTGTTAGCCAGTGGAGGAGTTTTTTGGGCTGCGGCTGGACCAATGTATCATTATTTGACAACACCTCCGCTGTTTACAGGTATTGAAGAAGGGACAGTGTCTGCAACATTTCCTGCAATGGCACAAAGTTATCTACACTGGGGCTTCTCAGCTTGGGCAAGTTTGGGCACCTTGACAGCGATTGTGCTTATGTATGCCCATTATCAGAAAGGCTATCCACTTAAACCACGAACCTTTTTGTACCCAATGTTTGGTAAGAAAATCTTTAAAAATAGTTTTCTTGGCTCTTTGGCTGATATTGTATCCATTGTAGCAACAGCGGCTGGAACAATCGGACCAATCGGTTTTCTAGGACTTCAGGTCGGTTATGGATTAGAAGCGGTATGGGGGATTTCGAATACATTTACTACACAGTCTTTGATCATTATCTTTTTAGTTGTAATTGCTTCGATTTCGGCGGCCACTGGTATTGAGCGTGGTATCCAATTGCTCAGCCGAGTGAATGTTAGTTTGGTTGTTGTTTTAATGGCCACCATGTTAATACTCGGTCCGACCTTGTACATTATCGACTTATTTATCGGTTCAGAAGCCTTCTATCTACAAAACTTTTTGACGATGAGTTTATATCGAGTAGATCAAGCTTGGCTTGGTTCATGGACGATTTTCTTCTGGGGTTGGTTTATTGGTTATGGTCCAATGATGGCTATCTTTATCAGCAGAATATCTCGAGGAAGAACAATAAGAGAATTAATTATCGCTGTCTCCCTTATTGCTCCAATTGTTAGTAACTTTTGGTTCACTGTAGTTGGTGGATCAGGTATTTTTTATGAAAGGGAAAATCCGGGTTCTGTTTCAACCGCACTAAATGAGAGTGGTATGCCGGCAACTGTGATGGCAATTATGGATCAAATCCCATTTGGAATCGTACTAGCGATTGGTTTTATCATTGTATCGGTTATTTTTGTTGCGACAACGGCTGATTCCATGTCCTACACCGTTGCGGTGACTTTAAGTGGTACTGATGAGCCTAATCGATTCATTCGAGTCTTTTGGGCACTAATGTTTGGTGGGGTTGCTGTTTCCCTGTTAGCGATTGGTGAGGAAACAGTCGGTACACTGCAAAACTTTATTGTCGTAACAGCAGCACCAGTATCGCTACTTCTTCTCCCATCACTATGGGATGCACCAAGGATAGCGAAGAGAATGGCGAAAGAGCAAAATATTATTGAAAAAAAATAATGAGAATGCTGTTTTGTATAAGAATCAAACAAACCACCTGTATTTGAAATAACAGGTGGTTTTATTATTAATCAGTAATAGGAATCTCTATTTTATTCTTTTTATGAATTTCTTCTGTTCCGGCTTCCAATGCAGTTTGGTAATATAAGCATTTATGCTCGATCAGTTCCATTGTTTTTTTCAGTTCTTCCATTTGTGCTTCTACACAAGCTTTTCTTTCCATAAACATGTCGTATCTTTGCTGTAAGGTGGAATCCCCATCAGAACACCAATCAATGAAGGTTTTAATTTCCTTAATCGGCATCCCAGTGGATTTCAAACATTCTATTATTTTTAATGCTTCGATATCCGATTCCTTAAACAATCGTGTTCCGCTTGCTGACCGTTCTACAAAAGGCATAAGCCCCTCTTTGTCATAGTAGCGCAAGGTATATACAGTAAGATTCAATTCTTTCGCAACTTCACTGATAGAATATGTCTTCATCTTATATCTCCTATTCTTGTAAAAATATAGACCTCGAGTTAACTTTACTGTATGGTTTTGGTAATTTTATCATGATAGTTCTTGAAGGTCAAAGTCATTTTAAAGGAAAGTGAAAATAACTCGTATATAAATATATATTAACTCGATTGATATCCAATATGAAATCTTAATGACTGGAGAGATATATGAAAAAATATAAAGTCAATCACTTGATCTAGAGTTAACTCTAGGCATTATTATAGTTTTAAAGAGATAAACAAGTCATCTCTTTTTAATAAGTAAAATTACAGGAGGTTTTATTAATGCTAACTGCTAAAGCACGAGCTGTCGATGGTCCAGACAAACCTTTTCGAGCAGCAGAAATTCAACGACGTGATCTTGATTCGCATGATGTTCAGATTGAAATTAAATATGCAGGAATATGTCATTCGGACATCCACACGGCACATGGCGAATGGGGAGAAGTAAATTATCCTCTTGTACCTGGTCATGAAATTGCAGGTGTTGTTACAGCTGTTGGACCAGAAGTAACAAAATATAGTATTGGAGATCGTGTAGGTGTAGGATGTATGGTTGACTCCTGTGGTGAATGTGAGAATTGCCGTAAAGGAGAGGAACAATATTGTTTAAAAGGGAATATTCCTACCTACGCAGGTGTTGATAAATATGGAGAGCCAACTCAAGGTGGTTATTCTACACATATTGTTGTAACAGAGGATTTTGTCGTGAGAATTCCAGATAATATCGGACTTGATGTTGCAGCACCATTACTTTGTGCAGGTATTACCACTTATTCTCCATTAAATCATTGGAATGCTGGTCCAGGTAAGAAGGTAGCAGTTGTTGGAATGGGCGGTCTTGGTCATATGGCTGTTAAGATTGCACATGCTATGGGTGCTGAAGTAACAGTGTTGTCACAAACTTTGAATAAAAGAGAAGACGGCTTGCAATTTGGTGCAAAAGAATACTATGCTACAAGTGATCCTGAGACGTTTGAGAAACTTGCAGGTACGTTTGACCTAATCATTAACACGGTAAGTGCAAAGATTGATATGAATGCTTACCTTTCTCTTTTAACCCTAGATGGTACTCTTGTAAATGTTGGTGCACCTGCAGAACCGTTGGGAGTAAATGTGTTCTCTCTTATTGGTCATCGTCGTTCATTTGCAGGTTCGATGATAGGAGGAATTCGTGAAACACAAGAAATGCTGGATTTCTGTGCAGAACATGACATTGCACCTAAAATTGAAATAATTTCAGCCGATCAAATTGACGAAGCATATGAACGAGTATTAGCTTCAGATGTGAAGTATCGATTTGTGATCGATATTAGTACTATGTGAGGTGTGTTAAAGAACATATTTAAGCAGGGATCTTGGTTAAGATCTCTGCTTTTTTATCTATTATCAACCTCTCGCCAATTTTTCAATTTCATTGTAAATAGTCGAATAAATTTCATCAATTACTGCAAAATCAACTGCAGGGATATAAATAGCTTCTAATTGATCATGTAAGGCTTTGGCTTCCTTCAAATAAGTGATGCCATCTTTCATTCGTTGCTTGTAGCTTTTGGTGTAATAAGTAATATCTGATTCATATTTTTCATCCGTACCAGGAGTAATGGTTTGCTCGTATAGGTCAACAATTTCATCACCTTGACGCTCAGGGAAATATTCATGCGGATCGGTACTATCAAATACACAGACTCCTAGTTCGCGGATGACGACCATATCGATACTCTCTGGGTCAAATCCGCAGTGATACATTTCAACGTCAAAGCCACTTTCTTCCGCATTAGTGGCAACTTTTTTAAGTAGTGTTGATTTACCAGTACCAGCACGCCCTTTGATAAAGTAACGTTTTGTCAATTCTTCGGTAATGGAGGGGATAAAATCGACCACACCTTCAGGGGTAGAGGCACCGAAAAAGCGATGTCGCACGATACCATTTCCGTGAATACTTGTTTTATCGAGCAGAATCTTTTGAATTAATTCGTCCGTGACTTGATTAGCTTTGTCAAAATCCATCTCATTAATATATATTTCCTCTAAGTAATCGTGAAGATGAAGCCCATCTGCAAAACAGTCATAAGCCGATTGAAATGCAGCATTTATTTGTGTTTGCAACTCAACGATGTCATCTTTATTTGCTTTTAGCTTTGTATTATCCCAAGCAACTCCGAGATTAACATACTGTTCAATTGCCCCAGGGGCCTTTGGCTCTAAAACATGTGGAGCAGTTGCATCAAAAATTCCAAAATGAAGCGTGGGGATAATAAACCCATCTAAAGAATCATTATCTGATGAACAATGAATTCGCTCAATATTATAACCTTGCTTTTTCCATGCCTCTGCCAGCTTTTTCATTATTGTGGATTTTCCAGTACCAGGACCACCTTTTAATAGATATATATTTTCTAACCCTTGCATATTTGACTCAAACAGGTCATAGAATCCCTTTGCCGTGTTACCACCAGCATAGTAGTTAATCACTTTACCTGACAAAACCACCACCCCTTTGTAAAAAAGATTTACACATTAGCCTATGCGATCGTGGAACTATCTGACACTTTTGTAGATGAGATAATTTAAGTACCAAAATTCACTCACATGAAGTAAAAATGGTACTAAAAGGACAATTAAGTACCAAAAATAAAAATTATTTGATTAAAATGGTACTTAATACACGATTAAGTACCAAAATCAATCCTGATGGCCACCATTTTGGTACTTAAGTATTCATCATGAAACATGTTATAATATGTAAAAATGGGAGGGATTTCATGATAACAAAGAAAAGGAAAAAGCCTGACGAATTAATTGCTTATGAACTATTATCTAAACGCAAACAATTAAACGAGCAAGAAAAGAAACGGTACCGAAGTGTAGCAAAAGGTTTTGAAGGGGAGGTTATGTTTGATACTTATTTAGATAAACTAGCAGGAGAGCATATCATCTTAAAAGATTTACTAATACATCATAATAAATATTGTCAAATGGATACGATATTATTAAAAAACGGCAAGATTTTCTTATTTGAGATAAAAAATTTCATTGGAGAATACTATTGGGACGATGATAAATTATTTATGTTGAACCAAGTAGAAATCGATAATCCGCTAGTTCAACGTGATCGAGCCCATTCCATACTACGGCGATTACTACAGTCACTAGATATAAAACTCCCCTTGGTTTCCTACTTAATATTTGTGAACCCCGAATGTTCCATCTTTCAAGCTCCTTTAGACAAACAGATTATTTTACCAACGCAAATCAATCGCTTCATCAAGCATTTTCCTATTACCACGCACATTACCTCGCAAGAAAAAGAAGCTTCAGAAAACCTTAAAGCAAATCACATTGAAAATTCTCCGTTTAATCAGTTTCCAGCATATCAATATGATCAATTAGAAAAAGGAATTCCATGTTATCACTGTGGAAACATGGCAACAATCCCGAAAAAACAAGGGGTTGAATGTCGTTTATGTGGTCACTTTGAAAAGGGGAGCGAAGCCATTATGCGTATTTGCAGAGAATATCAGTTTTTGTTCCCGGAACGAAAAATAACCTCAACCTCTATTTATAATTGGGGTGGTAGGATGATTTCGAGAAGAAGAATCTTTCGAATATTACAACAATACTATGAGAAAAAAGGTGAACATAGGTGTCACTATTTTGAATGACACCTATCCACATTTCTAACCTAAAGCCTTCTTAAATTCCTTTGTAAGTAATGGCACAACTTCAAAAAGGTCGCCAACGATTCCATAATCAGCAATTTTGAAGATTGGTGCTTCAGGATCTTTGTTAATGGCAACAATAATCTTTGATTGACTCATGCCGGCTACATGCTGAATTGCACCACTAATTCCGCATGCAATATAGATTTCTGGTGTAACAACTTTACCAGTTTGCCCAATTTGCAGTGAATAGTCGCAGTAATCAGCATCGCAAGCACCTCTAGAAGCACCGACTGCTCCACCGAGGACATCAGCTAGCTCTTGTAACGGTTTAAATCCGTCCGCACTTTTGACTCCGCGCCCACCTGATACAACAATTTTTGCTTCTGATAAATCGACTTTTCCAGATGTATTCTGTACGACGTCTTTGATAACGGTTCGTAAAGAAGCAGGTTTAGCATATTCGATATGTTCCATTTCTGCTTTCTCTCCGCTTGAATCAGCTCCTGCAATATTATTTGGTCTAATGGTGACAACCCATGGAGTGCTTTGAAAAACTTTCTTTTCAAATGCTTTTCCGGCATAGATTGGTCGGGTATATACAACTTGCTCGTCGATGTTTTCGATGTTTGTGACATCTGAAATTTGTCCTGCATTGATCTTTGCGGAAATCATTGGTGCTAGATCACGGCCAATAGCGGTATGTCCCAAAATGATTCCGTCTGGATTGGAGGCATCAATCACTTGCATTACAGCAGTAAGATACGCTTCAGGGTTATATTGCTGTAAATCTGGGTGATCAATAAGATAAATTTTCTCCGCATTAATACTAGAAAGGGACTCTGTTAGGTTATCTAATGAATGACCGATCACGGCGACATGGAGTTGGTCGTTTTCGGTTGAGGATAATGTTGCTGCATGTAGTGACTCATAGGTGACTTGACGCAATGCTCCATCGCGGTGCTCAGCAACGACTAGAATGGTTTTACTCATAAGAATACCTCCTTATTATAATACTTTTGCATCATGCTGTAGTTTTTCAACGAGTTCTTTCACTTGCTCAGCAGTCTCGCCTTTCAGAATTTGACCTGCTTCTTTTTGAGGAGGAAGAGAAAGGTCTGTTCTAGCTGTTTTTGGAATTAGCTCGCTTTCTTCTATATCGAGATCATCTAATGTTAATTGTTGTAGTGGTTTTCTTTTCGCTTTCATAATTCCAGGAAGGCTTGGGTAACGTGGTTCATTTAACCCTTGTTGTGCGGTGAAAACTGCAGGAAGTGTGACTTCAACTTGTTCAAGGTCGCCTTCTGCATCACGATCTGCTAGTGCTTTGTCATTACTAATATCAAGCTTCGTAATCGATCCGACATGTGGAATGTCTAAGAGTTGTGCTAATCGTATCGCTACTTGACCAGCACCATTATCAACCGAGAAGTAACCACCCAGAATGAAATCAACTTTTTGACCTTCAAAGTATGCAGCTAATACCTTTGAGATGGTGTTTTCATCTGATCCTATTCTTTCATCTGATATTAATACAGCTTCATCAGCTCCCATTGCTAATGCTGTGCGGAGAGCTTCGGATGTTCGCTCTGGACCGACAGCAATAACATAAACATTACCCCCAAGTTCCTCTCGTTTTTGGATCGCTTCTTCTACGGCATATTCATCATATGGGTTGATGACATATTGCACGCCATCTTCGGAAATAGTGCCATCTTCAACGATGATTTTTTCCTCGGTGTCGAAGGTCTGTTTTAGAATGACATAGATATCCATTTATCATTCTCCTTTCCAACATAAATGGTAAGCATTTTCTAATAATCACGTTCATATCCATAATATGAGAGCCCTTACACATTCATGTGTGTTTCTTGTAAGGTAAAGGGTGGCTCAAAAGCTTTTCTGAGCCTACTAAGTATCAGGAAGGGAGCGATCAATGTGGCTTGGCAATGGATTCAATTTCTCGCATTTCTTCTAGTAACTGGTTACGGCTTGTATTTATTTGGGAAAGTGGTTTATCGTCGTTACTTATATATTAAGTTAGGAAAGCAGGTGGAAATCGAAAAGAATCTCGATGAACGCTTGAGAACGTTTGTCTCGCAAGTATTCGGTCAATCAAAATTATTGAAACATAAAAAAAGCGGGATCATGCATGTCATTATTTTTTATGGCTTTATCATCTTACAATTTGGTGCCTTGGATATCATTGTCAAGGGCCTTGGGGCAGATCGACTTCCGATTCCAGGCTATCACGTCTTTAACCTCTTTCAGGAAGTAACGGTCTTTCTTATATTTCTTGCAGTTGGTTATGCAGCCTATCGCCGTTATGGTGAGAAACTACCTCGATTAAAAAGAGGAAAAAAACCGAGCATCGTTATTTACTTTATTTTTTCCTTAATGTTATCGGTTCTTTTGACACTAGGATTAGAGCGGGTTCTACATGATCTCTCTTTTTCTTGGTATTCACCGCTTTCCTCTTTGATTGCAGCGGCTTTTATGTCAGTTGAAGAGATGACAGCGCAGATTCTTTTTTACACGTTTTGGTGGGCACATTTACTGATATTATTAGCGTTTTTAGTATATGTTCCGCAATCAAAACATTTTCATCTGATGGTTGCTCCGATCAACATTTTTTTAAGACGAACAGAACCGGTTGGTCAATTGAGAAGCCTTGATCTTGAAGATGAAAATGCGGAATCATTCGGTGTTGGAAAAGTAGAAGATTTTACACAACAACAAATGCTCGATTTCTATTCCTGTGTTGAATGTGGGCGCTGTACGGATGCTTGTCCAGCTTCTAATACGGGTAAGCTGCTTTCGCCAATGCATCTTATTGTAAAGTTGCGAGACCACCTTACTGAAAAAGGTGCAGCGATCACATCGAAATCACCTTGGGTACCTCAGTCTAATTATGGTATACACAGCATTCAAGATGTTGATAGAGAGCAGGTCGAGTGGGGGCAAGGGACGACGATTCAACCGACGATGACACTCCAGCAACAGATGTGGTCGACAAGTGATAACAATGTAGAGGAGCTAAATCTCGTTGGCGATGTGATGACCGAGGAGGAGATTTGGGCATGTACGACATGTCGGAACTGCGAGGATCAATGTCCGGTCGGGAATGAACATGTCGATAAAATCGTAGACTTGCGTCGGCATTTGCTGCTCATGGAAGGTAGTGTTCCTCATGAAGGCCAGCGTGCAATGCAAAACATTGAGCGCCAAGGGAATCCATGGGGAATCAATCGCAAAGATCGTGCGAAGTGGGTGGAAGACATTGACGGAATTCCTGTTCCGACAGTAAAGGAAAATCCTGATTTTGATATTCTTTACTTTGTTGGTTCAATGGGGTCTTACGATAATCGCAGTCGCAAAGTGTCTCGTGCATTTGTGAGATTGCTAAATGAAGCAGGTGTCAACTTTGCGATTCTTGGCAACGAAGAGAAGAATTCCGGTGATACGCCGAGAAGAATGGGCAATGAATTACTTTTCCAAGAGTTGTGCATGGAAAACATTGCAACATTAAAGAAATACAACGTGAAAAAAATCGTTACAGCCTGTCCGCATACTTTTAATACATTAAAAAATGAATACCCAGAGTTTGGATTAGACGGGGTTGAGGTCCTTCATCATACGGAGCTTCTCAATCAGCTAGTGAAAGACGGTCGATTAACACCAACGTATGAATTGGATGAACGGATCACGTATCATGATTCCTGTTATCTAGGACGCTATAACAATGTATATGAACAGCCACGAGATATTCTCCGTTCGATTAAAGGTGTCGAATTAGTTGAGATGGATCGTAACCGTGAGAATGGCATGTGCTGTGGTGCAGGAGGAGGGATGATGTGGATGGAGGAAACTGCTGGAAAGCGGGTAAATCTAGCTCGCACAGAACAGGCACTTGATGTAAATCCAACAGTGATTAGTAGTGCCTGTCCGTATTGTCTCACGATGCTAGATGATGGCACGAAAGCAATCGAAGTAGAGGACGATGTGAAGGCAAAGGATATTGCCGAAATTTTAGAGCAAGCGGTATTTGGCGAGTCTAGCTCTAACAAACTGACAGGATGACATAGAACAGGAGGTTAATTGTATGGAAAGACAAATTCGACGTGCAGCTGTAATTGGTTCGGGCGTTATGGGAGCAAGCATCGCAGCCCACTTAGCAAACGTGGGTATCCCTTGTCTTTTGCTCGATATGGTCCCTGAACAATTAACAGAAGATGAAAAAAGCAAAGGACTGCATTTAGATAGTAAAGAAGTCCGTAACCGTTTAGCTATAAATGCAATCAAGAGACTGAAGAAAACAAAGCCAGCCCCACTGTATGATGAGGATTTGGCGTCGTTTATAACTCCTGGCAATATCGAGGATGATCTCGAACGAATCAAAGAAGTGGATTGGGTTGTAGAAGTGATTGTTGAAAACCTTGCCATTAAGAGGCAGCTTTTGGAGCGCATTGAAAAAGTATGGGAGCAGGGTATTATTGTCAGCTCTAATACGTCAGGTATTTCCATCAATGCCATGGTTGAAGGTCGTAGCGCTGCATTTAAAGAACATTTTCTAGGCACACATTTTTTCAATCCGCCTCGTTATATGAAACTATTAGAAATTATTCCAGGCAAGCAAACACGACCCGAAATCATTGACGTGATGAATCATTTTTGTGAGAAAAAGCTCGGTAAAGGTGTCGTGGTTGCGAAGGATACGCCAAACTTTATCGCTAATCGGATCGGAGCGTACAGTCTGCATATCACACTTAACGAAATGCTTGATAAAGGTTATACAGTTGAAGAAATTGACGCATGTACAGGACCGGCAATCGGGCGTCCGAAAAGTGCGACATTTCGAACGTTAGATTTAGTGGGACTTGATACGTTTGTACATATTGCTAACAATATGTACGAAAAACTGACCGATGAGGAAGAGAAGAAGGTGTTCAAGGTACCGGAGATTTTACGAAAGATGGTTGAAAAAGGATGGATTGGTGAGAAAACAGGGCAGGGCTTTTATAAAAAAGTGAAGAACGAAAATAAAAAGGAGATTCTCTCCCTTAACGTCCAGACGATGGAATATGAGCCACAAAAGAAAACTGTCGGTGCATCTTTGGAAGCTGCAAAAATGGCAAAAGGAACAAAGCAAAAACTTAAAGCGCTTCTAAGCACGCAAGATCAATATTCGCAACTAGCTTGGAATACGCTCAAAAAAGTACTTCTTTATTCAGCAGAAAAAGTAGGTGAAATTGCGGATTCGATTTTAGAAATTGATCAAGCGATGAAATGGGGCTTTAATTGGGAGCTTGGTCCATTTGAAACGTGGGATGCGATTGGATTAGAGACGTCCGTAAAGCGGATGGAAGCAGAAGGAGAAAGTGTCCCACGATGGGTAAAAGATTGGATTAAAGCCGGAAACCAATCCTTTTACAAGAAGCAAGAAGGTACCACGTTTTTCGTTTCAGATGGTTCGTATAAACAAGTAGAACCAAAGCCTGAAGTAATTTCCCTTCGAACGTTAAAAGAGCAAAATAAGGTTGTAAAATCTAACAGTGGAGCTAGCCTAATTGACCTTGATGACGGAATAGCTTGTTTGGAGTTTCATTCCCCTAACAATGCGATCGGTGCGGATATTTTAATGATGATTGAAGAAAGCATCAAAGAAGTCCGTCGCAATTACGATGGACTCGTTATTGCCAATCAAGGACGGAATTTCTGTGTTGGTGCTAATTTAATGATGCTTTTAATGGAAGCACAGGATGAGGAATGGGATGAAGTCGACCATATTATCCGCCAGTTTCAAAATACTATGTATCATTTAAAACAATTTGAAAAGCTTGTTATTGCAGCTCCACATCGGATGACCTTGGGTGGAGGTGTTGAGGTTTGTCTGCCAGCCGATCAAGTTGTCGCCTCGGCAGAAACGTACTACGGATTAGTCGAGGTTGGTGTTGGCTTAATACCAGCAGGTGGCGGGTGTAAGGAACTGATCGGTCGTCTTAGCAACTCTGTTACGAATCCGGAGGCTGATTTACAACCATATGTCAACCAAATATTTGAAACGATCGGCATGGCAAAGGTATCGACAAGTGCACTAGATGCGAAAAAGCTTGGCTATTTGCGTGATCAGGATACTATTGTTGTTCATCAAGATCATTTAATTTACGAAGCAAAGCAAGCTGCACTGCGGTTGATTGAGCAAGACTATACACCAGAGCCAAAAGAAGAGATTCGTGTAGTTGGAAGCGAAGGGAAGGCGGTGTTGAAGTTAGGTGCTTATCAAATGAAGTTAGCTGGTTATATCAGTGATCATGACCAACTGATAGCCAATAAACTGGCTCACGTTTTAGCTGGAGGAGATGTTCCTGCGGGGACACGAGTGAGTGAGCAATATATGCTCGATCTCGAACGGGAAGCTTTCCTAAGTTTGTGTGGTGAGCCAAAAACTAGGCAGCGCATGCAGTATATGTTAAGCAAAGGGAAACCATTACGTAATTAAATTAGGAATGAGGTGACTTTGTGAGAGAAGCAGTGATTGTATCGATTGCACGTACACCAGTAGGGAAGGCAAAGAAAGGCCGTTTTGCCCAAACACGGATAGAGGATCTAGGTAGTACGGTTTTAAATGCGGTCGTGGACCGGGCTCAAGGGTTAAAGAAAGAGGATGTGGAGGATATCATTATTGGCTGTGCCATGCCTGAAGGAGAGCAAGGGTTAAATGTCGCAAGAATTATTTCTCTTTATGCTGGTTTTCCCGCTACAACCCCAGCAATAACGATCAATCGTTTTTGCTCATCAGGCTTGCAGTCAATTGCCTTTGCCGCAGAGCGTGTTATGCTCGGTCATGCAGATGTTGTTATTGGCGGAGGAGTAGAAAGTATGAGTCATGTTCCGATGTCAGGGTTTAAGATGTCTCCACATCCACAAATTGTCGATGAAATGCCTGAAATCTATATGGGGATGGGCTTTACGGCTGAAGAAGTAGCAGCACGATTTGATGTTTCACGAAACGATCAGGATCACTTTGCCGCAATGAGCCATCAGAAAGCAGCAGCAGCTATGCAAGCAGGCAAGTTTAAAGAAGAAATTGTCCCCGTACAAACAGTGCGTAAGGGTGTTGATGAGAACGGGAATCCTTGGGAAGAACAAAGCGTTGTCGACACGGACGAAGGGGTTCGTGCGGATACAAGTGTTGACGTACTGGCAGGACTCAAACCAGCGTTCAAGCAGGGAGGAACTGTAACTGCTGGTAACTCATCGCAAATGAGTGATGGTGCAGCAGCATGTGTAGTAATGAGTAAAGAAAAAGCAGAAGCACTTGGTTTAAAACCATTAGCTACCTTTAAATCCTTTGCAGTGGCTGGCGTTGAACCTGAGATTATGGGGATTGGTCCGATCAAGGCGATTCCCAAAGCCCTTGATATGGCAGGAGTTAGCCAGGATGACATTGAACTTTTTGAAATAAACGAAGCATTTGCAGCACAATGTTTGCCAATCATTCGCGAACTGAAAATAGATGAAGAGAAAGTAAACGTAAATGGAGGAGCAATTGCACTTGGCCATCCTCTGGGATGTACAGGGGCCAAGTTAACCTCCACCTTACTTTATGAGCTGAAACGCAGAGGCGGTGGGTACGGAGTCGTTTCGATGTGTATCGGTGGAGGTATGGGTGCAGCTAGTGTGTTTGAAGTGCATCCAAGCTAAAATAATACCAGCATCATGATTAGAAAGGGGAACACAATGATGGAGGAAAAAATAGTTGGTGGAAGTTTTATTATTGACGATGTCGATTATAACTCGGTCATTACACCAGAGGATTTTACTCAGGAACAGCGAATGATTGCCGAAACAACAAAGGATTTTATTGAAGGAGAGATTCTGCCACAGGATGAAGCGATTGAAAGCTTAAATTACGACCTTACCGTAACACTACTGCAAAAGGCAGGAGAATTGGGACTTCTTAGTGCTGATGTGCCAGAACAATATCAAGGTCTTGGTCTCGATAAAGTAAGCTCGACATTGATCAGTGAACGATTATCTAAGGCGTCGTCCTTTGGTCTATCCCTTGGAGCACATGTCGGGATTGGTACCTTGCCGATCGTTTACTTCGGATCAGAAGAGCAAAAGCAAAAATATCTGCCTCCATTAGCTAGTGGGGAAAAAATTGCCGCTTATTGTTTAACAGAACCATCTTCTGGTTCAGATGCACTAGGTGCCAAAACTACTGCTACATTATCGGAGGATGGTAAGCATTTTATCTTAAATGGAACAAAGCAATTTATTACAAATGCAGCCTTTGCTGATATTTTCATTGTTTATGCTAAAGTAAATGGAACAGATTTTAGTACATTTATTGTAGAGAGAACAATGGAAGGAGTCAGTACTGGACCAGAAGAACAGAAGATGGGTATCAAAGGCTCCTCAACGTGTCCACTAATTTTGGAAGATGTGAAGGTTCCTACAGAGAATTTGTTGTGGGAGGTTGGAAAAGGTCATCTTATCGCCTTCAACATCTTGAATATTGGTCGATTTAAGCTTGCGGCAGGTTGTCTTGGTTCCTCGAAGGATACGATTGAACTAGCATCGGCCTATGCGAATGAAAGAGTTCAATTTAAGCAGCCCATTTCATCTTTTCCTCTCATTCGTAAAAAATTAGCAGAAATGAATATAGGGGCATACGTTCTTGATAGTATGGTGTACCGAACAGCTGGATTAATAGATGCGAGTATGAAAGATATTGATTTCAACAGTTCTGATGCAGGGGTGGCTTCTGCCAAAGCAATTGCTGAGTATGCGCTAGAGTGTTCGATCAATAAAGCATTTGGATCTGAGACATTAGATTTTATTGCTGATGAAGGTGTGCAAATTTACGGTGGCTATGGATTTATCAAGGAATACAAAATCGAGCGCATCTATCGTGACTCACGCATCAATCGAATTTTTGAAGGAACAAATGAAATCAACCGTTTATTAATTCCGGGTACGTTGATTAAGCGAGCAATGAAGGGCGAACTTCCGCTGATGCAGAAAGCTCAACAGTTACAAGAAGAATTACTTACGTTTATGCCACAACGCACGTTTGAAGGGCTCTTAGAACAAGAACAATACATGATTAAAATGGCCAAGAAAATCTTCCTCATGCTTGGCGGTTTAGCTGTACAAAAATACCAACAAGAGCTTGAAAAAGAACAAGAAATTCTAAGTCATTTAGCAGATATTATGATTCAAGTGTACGCAGCTGAAAGTGCATTACTTAGAACGAAGAAATTGATCGCGAACGAAGGTGAAGAGAAAGCGGCAAATGCGATCGCGATGACTCAAGTATTTGTTCACGAATCATTTGAAACAATCGAGTCTTTTGCTAAGGATGCGTTAGCTGCGATAGAGTCAGGTGATATGCTCCAAGCCCAATTGTCTATAGTAAAAAAACTCACTCGCCGAACACCAGTCAATACAGTTGCATTGAAAAGACAAATTGCAGAGCGTGTCATTTCAGCTGAGAAGTATGTCGTTTAACATGCCATAGCCAAAAAGGAGAGTTGGATATGTCTGAAAAAGTATGGTTAGCGTATTACCCCGAAGAAGTCGCACCGTCATACGAATATCCAAAGCAAAATTTGGCTCAATTCTTGATAGATACTGCAGAAAAACATCCTCAACATACAGCCCTGTTTTTCTATGGAAAAAAGATCACCTATGAGCAGTTATTAAAGGAAACATACCAGTTTAGCAATGTTTTAAAAGAATTAGGGGTTGAGAAGGGCGATCGAGTAGCAATTATGCTCCCGAATTGTCCTCAATCCGTCATCGCTTACTACGGAGCATTAATGATTGGCGCGATTGTCGTTCAAACCAATCCGCTTTATGTTGAAAGAGAGTTGGAGCACCAGCTGAATGATTCTGAAGCGACAGTTCTTATCGCCTTGGATCATTTATTTAAGCGTGTTAAAAACGTACTGCCGAAAGTAGAAGTAAGACATACCATTTTCACCTCATTTAAGGATTACTTGCCATTTCCGAAAAATATATTATACCCGATAAAAGCCAAAAAAGATGGCTTGTCAATGGAGGTCAGCTACGATCAGCAAACACATTCGTTTAAGAAACTTCTATCCATTGCATCGACTAACCCCATTAACTTTAAAATCGATGCAGAAGAAGATTTGGCTCTGCTTCAGTACACAGGTGGTACAACAGGTGTGTCCAAAGGTGTCATGCTTACCCACTATAACCTTGTCTCCAATACTTTACAGACAAAAGCTTGGGTATATCGTAGTGAGGAGAAGAAAGAACGATACTTAGCGACACTCCCATTTTTTCATGTATTTGGGATGACCACGCTCATGAATCTGTCGATAAGATTAGGGGGCACACTCCTGCTTCTCCCTAAGTTTGATGTAGACATGACCCTAAAGCTCATCAATAAGCAGAAGCCGACTACTTTTCCAGGAGCGCCAACAATGTATATGTCATTAATCAATCACCCCAAAATAAAAAACTTTGATCTGTCGTCCATTAATGTATGTATTAGCGGAGCGGCCCCACTGCCCGGCGAGGTTCAGGAAACGTTCGAGAGGATAACCGGAGGTAAGCTAATTGAAGGATACGGTTTAACTGAAGCTTCTCCCGTTACCCATGCGAATAACATTTGGGAAAGACGAAAACTTGGCTCGATTGGGATTCCTTTTCCGGATACAATTGCAAAGGTAGTCGATCCGGATACTGGTGAAGAAGTTGAAAACGGTGAAGTGGGGGAACTGATCGTTCAAGGACCACAGGTTATGAAAGGCTACTGGAAACGCCCAGAGGAAACGAGTAAAGCCTTAAAGAACGGATGGCTTTATACAGGTGATATGGCAAAGATGGATGATGACGGCTTCTTTTACATTGTCGATCGTAAAAAAGACCTCATCATTGCCGGCGGATTTAACATTTATCCTCGAGAAGTGGAGGAGGTCTTGTTTGAACATCCAGCAATAATCGATGCAGCTGCGGTAGGAGTGCCAGATGAATACCGTGGAGAAACGGTAAAGGCTTATATTGTCTTAAAAAATGGTGCGACAACAGACGAGAAGGAGCTGGAGACGTTCTGTCGTGAAAGACTTGCTGCATACAAAATACCACGAATATACGAATTTCGCGAAAGTCTCCCTAAATCATTAATCGGAAAAACCTTGCGTAGACTCTTAGTTGAAGAAGAGAATGAAAAATAATATATTTTTTAATAATAACTTCTAAGGAATTGTAAACGGATACACATAAACGAAATGCCGATTAAGTACCAAAATAGAAAGCGAACAAGTAAAAATGGTACTTAAAGTTGGTTTTAGTACCAAAATCAAACGAAAAATTATCAATTTGGTACTAAAATGGCATCCTTTGAATGAAAACGTTCTGAGACAACTTCCCTTCGCCATAAATTAGTTACGAAGGGAGAGATTCTTTTGAGACTAATAGATTGGACGATGATATGGTTTGTTAGCTCTACATTATTGCATGAATATTGGTTATTATCTGGTCTACCTCGGATTTACTACTGGGATGTGAAAAGACAACATTTAAATAAGTTGAATGAGGACGATGATGAGAGAAGAATTGCTTAATTTAAGATAACCTAAACGAACATGATATACGTCTAGTACACTTTTCCTTCTTGTTGAATTAACTAGTAATAAATGTGTGTTGCAAGGAGGAGAACAATGGCACGAGTACGTTTAATTCCATATAAAATGGAACAGCAGATTGATGACACGAGTGAAATTCCTGCTGGTGTCGAAATGATGCAAGCACCTAAAAAGTGGGAAGAGGGATTTAAAGGAAGCGACGTTGTAGTTGCTGTAATTGATACAGGGTGTGATCGACACCATCCTGATTTAAAGAACCGAATTATTGATGGGAGAAATTTTACTACTGAAAATTATAGCAATCCACGCAACTTTTCCGATCTAAACGGACATGGCACACATGTTGCTGGAACGATTGCGGCTGTACTCAATGGTCGAGGTGTAGTCGGAGTAGCTCCTGGAGCAAAATTATTAATATTAAAAGCATTTGATGGCAAAGGTTCTGGAGACTTTAATGGCATTATACAGGCGATTCAACATGCTATAAAATGGCGTGGGAAAAATGGGGAAAAAGTGCGAGTAATTTCCATGTCCTTTGGTGCCAAATTGGATGTACCAGGGCTTCATCAAGTGATTCGAAGAGCTGTCGCTAATGATATTTTAGTTGTTTGTGCTGCTGGAAATGAAGGCGATGGAAATGCACGAACAACAGAACGAATTTATCCCGGTTTTTATAAAGAAGTAGTCCAAGTAGGAGCTGTAGATAATCAGGGGAATATGGCTGAATTTACGAATACTAATAGTGAGGTCGATCTAGTGGCGCCCGGTGTTGATGTGATGTCTACCTATTTACATGGAAAATATGCGAAGCTGTCGGGAACGTCGATGGCAACCCCACATGTTTCCGGAGCGGCAGCGATTCTAATTGAGCAAATGGAACAAGAATTGGGCAGAACATTATCGGAACCAGAACTGTATGCTCAACTTATAAAATCCACCTTCCCATTAGGGCATAGTAAAAGAGTGGAAGGGAATGGATTGATTACTTTAAGTAATGATTCATTAAATATCGGGAATTCAGAGCAGCAAAAAGAGAAACAAACATCGGTAAAAGGTAATAAAATTGCAGGGAGTGGTTTTGTTATCTCAGATGCTGAAGTTTAAATGGAAGGAGCTGTCTCATTATGTTAGTTTCATAACTACATTGAGCTAACTTTTGAGACAGTTTTTTATATGTCTAACTTTCTAGCTCCGAACGTACATAAATTTTATCAGACCATTCTCTACCCTATATAGTTCGAAAATTTTTAAAATGGTGTTTTTAAAAAAATAATGAGGTAAGCAACATAAATGTTAGGATATGGTAAAATAAAAATAACGACTAGTTTTTCAGAAGGCATGGGTAAAAAATTGGAATAAAAAGTGCTAGCTAATTCAATGATAAAAAGGAGAATACAATGACTATTATCAATAAACTAAATCTTACTAAATATAAAAATATCGCTGTGCTTAACCAACCGAGTGATTATGAACTATTTGATGACTATCAAACGGAATTAACAGGAGACCATGATGTTATTTTCATTTTTGTAAAGACAATTGATGAAATGGCAAGCCATACTCGACGGATAATCAAAGAGGAAGCATTAGTTGAAAAAGGATACTTATTTTTTGCCTATCCGAAGAAAGGGAACAAACGGTATGATACATATATTCACAGAGATGATATCTTTCCATCATTAAAAGTTGGAGAAGATGGATATGTAGAAAATAGTGATGTGAAATTTTCACGAATGGTAAGTATGGATGATGTATTTACTGTTGTCGGTATCAAACGAGAAAAAAAGAAAACGAATAAGTCCTCAAAAGCCAGTCAGTCTGTAGCTGATTATGAGGATAACGTAAAAGATGTTGAAGAAATTTTAGGTGATTTTCCTAATGAACTTAAATTCTATCAAGACTTAACGCCAGGTTATCAAAGAGATTGGGCTCGTTATATTTTTTCTGCTAAACAGCAAAAAACACGTGAAAAACGTCAGGCACAAATGGTTGATATATTATCACAAGGGTATAAATCAGTGGATTTATATCGTCAAAAGAAAAAATAGAAGACGTAACTAAGGAGGCCGAAATATCTTGAAAAGCCTACATATGGAGCATCACTTTCAAAAAATTTATAAGCAAAGAGAAGAAATGAAGGAAGAATTAGCTGTTTTTCGGAATCAGGAATGGAAAAGGGCACATCAAGATAAGTGGTCGTGGGGGGAAACATATTATCACCTATACTTGATGATGAAATGGTTTCGAAGGCTAAGTAAAGGCTATGTTCCCTTATCTCTGCCTATCGCTACATTAAGAAAAAACAAACCATTTAAAGTACATAGCATTGACGTATATGCAGCATATAAACAAAAAAATAAAAAGCCGATGAAAGCTCCTTTCCTTTTAGTCCCACCAAAAGATGTAGAATACGATGTTGATTTTCAATGGCTGATAGAACAACTCGATAATGAGACAAAGCAACTAGAAAAGATAGTTTTAAATATTACAGATGATGTTGCAGGCCATATACGCTTCCCAGATCCAATCGCAAATAATCCCAATTTAATCCAAAGTATTGACCTCCTTGGTATACATGAGAAACACCATTTTTTATTATGTGAAAAATATTATAACGAATAATGTTATGGAAAATCAGACTTAATTCAAACTAAAGAGAGGTAAAGGGGGTTTTTCCCTTACCTCTCTTTATCTTTATTGAATTTCCAAAACAAGATCTTCTTGACGGCCATAGCCATCAATTTCTAAGCGATCTTTATAGATGCGAATGATAGAGTAGGCAGTAGTATCCTTAGTTTCTACCATTCCTTCAAGATTGACGTAGTGAGTGCCATTTTGTAGACCGTAGTTTCCAGCGTGGTTGTGTCCGTTGAAATAGGCTACGACATTGCCATTAGCCTCAAGTACTTCAGTCACTTCTTCTGCATTCCAAACATTGTGGTGATTTTCCGGGTAGACTGGCATGTGCCCAAAAACAACCACTTTTTCATTTCGTTTTGCCGCTTTATCTAGTACATCCTGAAGCCAAGCTAACTGTTCAGCACTTATGCCACCGTTGTATGTTTGTGCTTGGATGGCCCCGTTTTCTACTAATTGATTATACATTGCCTCGGCTTCTTCGTATTTTTCAGAGTCTTCTGGGTTTGCATAGAAACTAAGGTCATTTGTGTCTAGGACAACAAAGCGCCAATTCTTGTATTTAAAATCATAATATTGGTTTTCCATCCCAAGAATATCAATTACTTCGTCCGTTTTCACAGCAAAATCGTGATTGCCGAGGACATGATATTTGGGGCCTTCTATCATATTAAAGATTGGTAGAATGGTAGAGAAACTTTGTAGATCTCGGTCAATTAAATCGCCAAGCTGTACAGTAAAGTCGACATTCTCTTGATTTAATACTTGGGATGCGTCAATCAGTTTTGATACAGAATTGCGATAATACCGAGTGTCATTAATTTCACAATCACAATACTGTGCATCTGGGACGACGCCAAATTCTACTTTTGGTTGTTCCGCCCCTTTAGCATATACGGAAGTTGTTAGAAAGGTACTAAAAAGTGTCACTGCGAGTCCAAGAGTGGCTACTAAACCAATAAATTTATCGAAAAGTTCTTTTTGGGGATGAAACATCATTCATTCTCCTTTCACTTTTCTATTAGTTATTTTTAACCGGATGATGATACACATGCTCTGGATAATCAGTGATAATTCCATCTACACCTAAATTAAACAGGCGGTTAGCTTGTTCTTGTGATCTGGAGGTATAGGGCATAATCTGCATTCCTGCTTCATGAACGTGATCAACTAACGTTGGTGTTACAATGTTCTGATTAGGATTGAAGTAATCTGCATATGTAGCGAACGCTTCTAATTGTTCATCGGTCACACCTGCCCAACTGAGACCAGCTAAAACACCGTGAGGAATTTCTGGTAAAAGCTCTTTAGATAGTTCCATCGATCCGTGATTAAAAGATTGAATAATGATTTTTTTATTTTTGGAATGATCCATATTGCGTTCCTTTAAAGCATTTGCAACTTTCTCCTCCATACCTGGATAAAGTTCAGGTGACTTTAATTCAATTAAAATACCTACTTTTCCACGAAAAGCATCTAGTACTTCTTCAAATGTAGGGATTTTCTCGCCAGCAAATTCTTCACTAAACCAACTACCAGCATCTAACGAGCGAATTTCTTCTAATGTCAAATCACCAACAGCGCCAGTACCATTTGTTGTGCGGTTTACTGTAGTATCATGAATAATTACTAATTCTTCATCGGCCGTCATTTGTACATCAATTTCAATGTAATCTGACTTCATTTCCACACCTTTATGAAATGCGGCCATCGTGTTCTCCGGTGCATGTGCAGATGCTCCGCGGTGAGCGACATTAACCATCTTTTGTTGGTCTTGTTTGGAGATGGAGAGTTCCTTCTCATTCGCAAATGCTGGAACTGCGAAACTAGTCATTAGAATACTCGAGATAAAGAAAATAGATAAAAAACGCTTCATATTAATTACCACTCCTTTGAATTTGATAACTCTATTATAAATAGAGAATATGAAGCGCTAATTAATAGACTATTAAATGATTGTAAGAAATTTCATGTACATTGTCGCGAGTATAAAGTAGGTATATGGATATTCTTAATCAAGATGCGATTTGTTTAAAGCAAGTAGGATAGAGAAACGGGAGTCGTGCGAAGTGGGTGTATGCCTTGATGATGAGTGTTTTTGAAACATTAACACTGATGATAGCGTTCGCTATGTTGATTATTGCGCTGCTGTCTTTTCATCAAAAGAAATAACCACCCCATAGCCTGACAAGCAAATAGTGGTGGTTATTTTCTTCACTAATGTGAGTCGCCCCCTTAAAGGGCTATGCACTAACCGTAGACGTTGGAGCGTCTGCGGTTTTTAATATGTTATGTCTTTTCTAGTTATATTATACTTGATCGCAGGATTTTTAACAACTGGTCTTTATCACTTTCTTGGCAATAGCAACAGCAATAAACATGGACTGTTGTGTGGAATATATTGTGAACTTTCATTGTTCTTTACTGCTTAACTACAGCATCTACAAAGTCCATTTGCATGTTAAGATTTTCTTTTGCATATTTGTTACGCTTTTTTTCGAATCCATGGGGAAGCTCCATAACATGTTTACTATAGATATTTAATTGATGCTTAACTCCTAGTGTTGTAAATTTAGCTTTTAAATCCTTCGCTTGATTGTTAAAAGTTTTTGTATTTCCATCAGACATAAAGGTAGGCGGAAAATCCTTGGTAACATGCTTAATGACATTAGATTGTTCTACGTCCTTATTACCTTCCAAAGTATTCACATTAAAGTACGCTCGTCCCATTGTGTTAAACCTATAATCAGATATGACACTATCCGTCTCATCAAATCGGGAAGGATCATATAAACCGGAGTTGAATACTACAGCCTTAATATCTGAGGCGCTTAAAACTGGTTGTATCTCCATCTCATCAGCATAAGTGGGATCTATCTGGATATTAACAAATTGGCCAGCTATTTGAGCCCCCGCACTTTGTCCCGCGATTACAATATTATTCATGTTCAAATCATACGTTTCAACATTTTGTTTTAGAAATGACACTGCTGCAGAGACTTGCTTCAAAGGTATCGGATAATTATATTCTGGCGCAAAGGTGTAATTCAGTGCAATAACATTATATCCTCTGTCTAAAACTTGTTGTATATAGGCTATCATTCCTGAATCATCTCCGTTCTGACCGTCTCCAGTTTTATCACCCCAAATATAGCCACCACCATGAATAAGAATAAAAGTCGGCGCTGTATCAGGATTATGAACGGTTTGATAAAAATCTAAATAACTATTAGGATATTTATCATCATAACGAATATCATTGATGTAGATACTCCCATCGTCTAATACCGTTTCTGTTGATTCTTCAGCGTTATATGAGTTTGTTATGCCCTTACTTGCTTGTAAGATTGATACAAGTGGGCGTGGGCTTATTTGATTAATGAGCATAACCACTACTATTACTGTTGCTAAAGTAGTAATTAGTGTAACTAGAATCATCTTCCATTTTCCAAGTATTGACCGGAATTTGAAAGGTTTTAGATAAAATGAAGATTTCAAACCAAAAGCAAACATGAAAAGAAATGTTATTAAGTGTAATAAATTACTAAGGATAGCAAAGCCATAAATTTGATCTCTTACCCAAATTAATTCACTAATGATGGCGAAAATAGCAAGTATCAACAATAACTTCGTATATGGATTCACTTTAAGACGTTGCTTTTTATAATGAACTCCAAGACTGACGAGCACTAAGAGATAGAGTAGGATTAAAGTAATTCCTATATATGTTTGAGCGTTTATTAAAAATAAATTCAATATGGTTAATATACAAAGAGCAAAAGCGCCCATGTATGATAACAAGATCTGACTTTTCAACAACAGTTAACCTCCTGACTCCAGAAATCCAGCTTTTAAGTGTCCATTAGATTTTTACGTAATGTTTCCCCGATACTGTAATCATTTTTCCCTTTCTATTTCAATTCATAACTTCTTAAAATAATTCGGAATAAAGCTGTCTCTCTCTATTACTTTACTTTCCGGGGGGGGGGGCATGGGCTCAACTAACTTTGGAAAGTGGATTTTCGGCTCGTACTATTCCCGCTGGAGTCTCCGTAATTAGTCTCAGCTATGGCAGATCTAACAATTCTTGTCATAAGGACTGAGCGTTTTATACTTCTTTCCATAATAAGAAAGCGTAGTATCCTAATCGGACACTACGCTTTTCGATAGTTATTGAATGATCAACAGGAGTCAAATTCAACATTATTTATTACTTGGAAACCATTTGAATCAGAATAATCTATCGTTGGAGGATTTCCTTCCAGATAGCGCTTAGTAAAAGGATCGACACGAATGGAAACACCATAAGAATGATAGATAGTATCGTTTTTTCTAGCTTGATCAAAAATAAATAGATAATTAATCGTGAGTCCACAACCACCAGTGACATTAGTATCAACCCGAGGTAATACTCCATCTTGCAATTCAATGGATGATAGTTTCTGTTGTGCTTCTTTGGTAATATGGATCATTCTTACATTGTCCTCCTTCAACAACGTCATTAAACCGATTTTGTATAGCGTAAGACCGGTTGCCTTGCTGCCTTTGTCTCGTCTAATCTGCCAACCACCGTTGTATGGGGAGCATCTAATACGATATCGGGATCTTCTTCCACCTCATTTGCAATCTGAATCATTGAATCAGCAAAAGCATCTAATGTTTCTTTTGTTTCCGTTTCAGTCGGTTCAATCATTAAACATTCCTCCACATTAAGTGGAAAATAGATAGTCGGCGGGTGGTAGCCAAAATCAAGCAACCGCTTGGCAATATTCATTGTTCGGACACCAAGCTTTTTCTGTTTTGAGCCTGATAAAACAAACTCATGCTTGCAAAATTGGGCATACGGTGACTCGTAGTGTGTCTCTAATCGTTTTTTTAGATAATTGGCATGAAGAACAGCAGATTCTGATACTTGCCGCAGTCCTTCAGGTCCCATTGTCCGAATATACGTGTATGCACGAGCAAGAATTCCGAAGTTTCCATAATACCCTTTTACTCTTCCAATGGATAATGGTTCATCATCATTCCATATATAGTTGTCTCCGTCTTTTTCGATACGAGGGACAGGTAAAAAAGGAATCAGTTCTTTTGTTACACCGACCGGACCTGCTCCTGGCCCTCCGCCACCATGTGGAGTGGTAAAGGTTTTATGCAGATTTAGATGGACGATATCAAAGCCCATCTTCCCTGGTGTGGTCTTACCTAAAATCGCATTGGCGTTTGCCCCATCATAGTAGAGGAGGGCACCTGCTTCATGAACGACTTCAGCGATTTCCACTATATCTTTTTCAAAAAGACCTAGTGTATTAGGATTGGTTAACATTAATGCTGCTGTGTCTTGATCGACGTGTTTTTTTAATGCTTCCAAGTCGACTAATCCATTTTCATTAGAAGGGATCGTTACCGTATCAAAACCTGCGACTGCAGCACTTGCTGGATTAGTACCGTGAGCAGAGTCTGGCACAAGTACTTTGGATCTGTTTTCACCATTTTGTTGATGATAATTTTTTGCTATCATTAAGCCGGTCCATTCTCCTTGGGCACCTGCGGATGGTTGTAAGGTGACAGCATCCATTCCCGAAATAGCGGCTAAATCTTCTTGTAACTCATACAATAACTGAAGTGCTCCTTGTACAGTTTCTGCTGGTTGATAAGGGTGAATACGGCTAAACCCTTCCAACCGAGCGACATCCTCGTTGATTTTTGGATTGTATTTCATCGTACAGGAGCCGAGCGGATAGAAGCCGTTATCGACACCATAATTTTTGTGAGAAAGTGCCGTATAGTGACGGACAAGCTGAAGCTCTGATACTTCTGGAAGTTCTGCTGGTGTTTCTCGAAGTAAGTGCTTCGGAAACTTTTCATCTAACTCGATTGGATCCACATCACTTTCGGGAAGGTCAGCTCCTGTTCGACCAGATTGACTAATTTCAAAGATCAATTGATGATAGTCCGCCATTTATAATCCCTCCAATATCGTTATGAATTGATCAATTTCCTGCTTTGATCGTTGCTCTGTCACAGCGATGAGCATCTGATTTTTCATCCGATAATCCTTGTTTAAATCGAAACCTCCAATAATGCCAGCCTCAAATAACTTGTGATTGACTTCGCTAGCAGAAACAGGTAATGTCACAACGAATTCATTAAAGAAAGGAGATTGATTGTTTACGCTGAATCCTTTTTCAGTAAGTTGCCTTGCCATATAATCTGCTTTTTTGATATTTAATGTTGCCATCTGGCGAATGCCTTGTTTACCAAGGGCAGACATAAAGACAGCCGAAGCTAGAGCATTTAATGCTTGATTGGAACAAATGTTGGAAGATGCTTTTTCTCGTCGAATGTGTTGCTCGCGTGTTTGCAAAGTTAAGGTGAAACCACGATTCCCCTGAGCATCTGTCGTTTGCCCGACGATACGGCCAGGAATTTTACGCATCAATTTTTTCGTTACTGCAAAATAGCCACAATGTGGGCCACCGAATGAGATTGGAATACCGAATGGTTGCATATCACCAACGACAATATCGGCACCAAGCTTGCCAGGTGGTTGCAATATCGCTAAAGCTAAAGGGTTCGCACTAACGATCAGCAGTGCACCGTGTTCTTGGGCAATTTTCTTTATTTCGAGTAGATCCTCAATAGAACCAAAAAAGTTTGGATACTGAACAATAATCGCAGCGGTTTGATCATCTGCTTTTTCCTGCATGTCTCGGATATTGGTGATGTCAGTGGTTAAATCGATTTCTTCAACTTGATATCCTGGTCCAGTAGCAGCCGTTTTGAGAATGGCTCGAGATTCTGGGTGAACTGCTTGAGAGACCATTACTTTGGAACGTTTGGTTGTAGATACAGCAAGTGCAGCTGCTTCGGCAACAGAAGTAAAGCCATCATACATAGAGGAATTGGCGATAGCCATTCCTGTTAGTTCACAAACCATGGTTTGAAATTCAAAGATGGCTTGAAGTTCGCCTTGACTAATTTCAGGTTGATAGGGGGTATAGGCAGTATAAAATTCTGACCTGCCAATGATATGGTTGACTACGCTCGGAATAAAATGATCATAGGTGCCTGCCCCAAGAAATAATGGGTATTGGTTGGCATGGAAGTTTTGTAAGGATAGTTGTTGCATTTTCTTGATTAGCTCAGGTTCAGGGATTGCTTTTGGAATAGCTAACTCTTCAGTTAACTTAATGCTTGACGGGAGATCGGAAAATAAGTCATCGATCGACTGAATGTTTAAACAATCTAACATATCCTGTTGATCTTGCTTTGTATCAGGAAGATATCGAAAGGTGGACGTCATGTTAATCCTCTCCTTCTTTGGTAAAATGGTGTATGGACTACAACAGCATCGATCAATTTGTGACGAACTTTTACTTTCAAATTTGTACCTATTTCGGCATATGGTTGTTGAACTAATGTAAGGCCAAGAGCTTTCTTTAAAGTAGGAGAATGAGTACCTGATGTAACAAACCCAATTTCTTTGTCTGTTGGTGTAAATACTTGATAGCCATGCCGTGGGATTCCTTTGCCGATTATTTCTAACCCTACAAGCTTCCTTGTAGGACCATTTTCTTTCTCTTTCGTAAGTGGTGCTTTTCCGATAAAGTCGCTATTTTTTTGTGTCTTCACCGTAAAGCCGATACCAGCTTCAATTGGAGTGATAGAGGATGTTAGTTCTTGACCATATAATGCTAATGCAGCTTCAAAACGAAGCGTATCCCTTGCTCCAAGACCACATGGCTGTGGAGCTTCTTCGAGAGATAACAATTTCTGCCACAGTTTTGTCGCCTCGTTACTAGCAAGATAGATTTCGAAACCATCTTCACCGGTATATCCAGTACGTGAGACTAAACAATTGGTTACGCCGGCAACCTTCACATTTTGCATAAAACGGAATGTACCTATTTTGTTTAAATCTATATCCGTTAGTTGTTGCAGAATCTGGAAAGCGTCAGGACCTTGGATAGCAAGTTGTGCGATTTGCTCAGAAATATTGGTAACCAAAACATCCTCTGTTGCATGCTTGTTGATCCACTCAAAGTCTTTATTCGTGTTAGCCGCATTGACAACGAGAAAGAATTTCTGATGATCTAGCTTATAAACTAGCAAATCATCGACAGTACCTCCGTCTTCATAACACATTGCCGTATATTTAGCTTGGTTTACTGCCATGTTCGTGATGTCATTGGTCATCAGGTAGTTAACAAAGTTTTCCGCATTTTGTCCCTCAATCAGTATTTCTCCCATATGCGAAACATCAAAGAGTCCTGCCTTAGTTCGTACAGCATGATGTTCATCAATTATACTGGAGAAGTGTACCGGTAAAGCCCATCCTCCAAAATCAATCACTTTAGCACCATAGCTCTTGTATAACGTAAAGAGCGGAGTGCGTTTTAAAGCAGTTGGATCACTCATATGCTACCACCTCCAATAGTATTTGGGTGTCAAAGTATTCCCTTCTTCTTTTTATGGTTCTTTGTCAAATGTGGTGGTGTAGTTTTATCTACT
>NZ_WJID01000055.1:0-48058 GCF_010994055.1 Gracilibacillus thailandensis
ATATTTCAAAATTATCTCTTAATGCAGTACGAGTACGGGGGGAGAACAAATCCATGTCCAGTTACTTCGCAGTATATGTATAATATGTTATGGAACTGACCGGAATATGATGGTAAAAAAGAGTTTACCTAATAGGAGGCAAACTCTTTTTTATAGATTATTTTTTTATTCCGAATGCTTTTTTTACTTTGTCTAAGAATGATACTTTTTCCTCTAACGAGAGTAGGGGAACTGATTCGCCCAGGATTCTTCTTGCAATATTACGGTAGGCGATAGAAGCTCGTGTGTTAGGTTGAAAGGCAACAGGTTCGCCATGATTAGATGCTTTGATCACATCGTCGTCATCTGCAACAATTCCTAATAAATCTATGGACAATACTTGGATTATTTCATCTACATCCAGCATATCACCATTTTTCACCATATGATTACGGATACGATTAATGATTAAATGAGGAGGTTCCATATCTTCTTGTTCTAATAAACCGATAATTCGATCTGCATCCCTTACGCTTGATTTCTCAGGAGTCGTCACGACAATCGATTTATCTGCCCCAGCCACTGCATTACGATAACCTTGCTCGATACCTGCCGGGCAATCAATTAATATGTAATCATAATCCGGCTTCAATTCTTCAATGATTTCCACCATACCTTCAGGAGTTAGCGCGGATTTATCACTTGTTTGTGCAGCCGGTAATAAATATAAACAATCAAAGCGTTTGTCTTTAATTAACGCTTGAGAAATTTTACACCTTTTTTCCAGCACATCCACGATATCATAAATGATACGATTTTCAAGCCCCATAATCACATCTAAATTTCGCAGTCCGATATCTGTATCTATTAAACAAACTTTCTTATCTAGTAATGCTAATGAAGTTCCTAGATTTGCCGTAGTTGTCGTTTTACCGACACCACCTTTACCAGAAGTAATAACGATAGCTTCACCCATTCATAACTCTCCTTTCAAAAGCATTTAAGTCTGGACGCGATCTTGCGATAGTACTGATCCGGTCCATTACAATTTGTTCACCCTTTGAATCAATAAAGCCGCATTCCATAGGGACACCTTCCGAGTCAGCGTCTGGTGACCTGCTAATTACTTCCGCTATCCGTAATTGACTTGGTGCCATATGTGCAGCAGCTATTACAGCATCTCTATTACCATCTGCGCCAGCATGCGCAATTCCTCGTAAATTACCCATCACAAAAATATTACCAGTTGCAACTATTTTACCGCCGGGATTCACATCCCCCACCAATAATAAGTCACCATTAATTTCTAATACTTGTCCAGAACGAATAATCTTATTATGTAAATTGACATCTGTTTCTTCTTTCCATTGTAACGCTTCTTCTTTTAAAATAACATTCGAAGCTATCTTGTCAACAACTAACTTATTATGTTTGCGAATAACTTCTCGTAACGTTTGTTCTTGCTGATTCGTCACATAACGGTTTCCTAATTCAATTTTCACAGTGATCAATGGCTCATCCGTTGCCATATGTTTTGTAGAAAGTATTTCTTCCAATTCCTCGAGCAGCTCATTCCATGCACATTGATCATTCATAAAAAGGGTTAGACCATCTCTTGTTCCCTTTATTGTAATCCATTTATTTGTTGCCACTTCAATTCAACCCCTTAAAACATTCACTAACCGTTATCAATCTGCTCGTTCAAACTTAATGTACGACCATTTTGTTAATTTTTTTGCAAAGATAAGATATATAAGCAAGCCAAAAAGTATATTCCATATACTTGTCGGAATCAACCTGTTTTGCCAATATACACTCCAACTATCAACATGTACTTGAATAATATTATAAAGGAAAAAGATCAAAATGTCTGTAACCACAACTCCTGCAGCCGTCATCAATAGAGCAATCAGAAAGTTCGACTGTAACAACTTCATTAATACTCTTGCTGCGTATAAAACCGCTGTATAAGCAAATACATACACACCGATCACATCCGTATAGACAATATCGTTAATCAAGCTGAAAATAATCGACAGTGCAATGGCATAGTATGTAGATTCTTTTTCAAAAAAGATCGTGACATATAACAGAAATATAAACAGAAAATGCGATACATTTATCCATTCATCTTTCAGAAATGGTAGAGAAACTTGAGCTAATGTACCTTCCAGTATCACTAATAAAAAACAGATGAGAGCAATAAGAAAAGGGATCATCCGTTTCATGATTCATCCTCCTCCGTTTGCTCTTCAACTTCTTCTATTTCATCTACAGTCGTCATCGAACGATCGATGACAATAACATGATTTAAATCCTCCAAATCAGCTGAAGGTTTTACATGGGCTATACTCGTTAATTCATAACGATCAGCTTCTACATCAACAACTTCACCAATTTCAAGCCCTTTTGGAAAGACCCCACCAAGTCCTGAAGAAAATACATACTGGCCTTTTTCTAAATCCTTGTCATTATCATTCATTTCTAACAATAGTAACTCTGATTCTTCATCATAGCCAACAATGAATCCAGAACTATCTGTTTCTTTATCTTCTTCATATACATTTACTGAAATTCGATTGGTTCGGTCAAATCCGTTAAGCAATAAAACGGTGGACGTAAACGGTGAGCTAGTTTGAACTTTACCGATCATCCCTTTTCCGGTTATCACTGACATATTTGGCTGAACACCATCTTGTGTTCCTTTATTAATCGTGATTAACTTAAACCATTGATCCTTGCTCCTTGCAATTACAGATGCCTGAATGGCCTCAAAATTTTGCAGGAAATCTGACTCTGATTTATCCAAAACTTCCTTTAATTCATCGATTTCTTTCGTTAGCTCTTGGTTTTCATATTCTAGCTGTCTTATCTCGTCTAAGCTTGATTTTAATTGTTGGTTTTCACGATAGACATTTCGGATTTCTTTAATATTATTAGCAACGCCAGTTGTGAACGCAATTGGCTTATTAATCACTTCCTGCGCCCAACCAACACTGTCATGAATAAAGTCTTCAATAATAGTTAGTTCCGTTCTTTCTCGTAAAGAAAAACCGATCAAACCAACAATAATAATTAACGAAATCATTAAAATAAATAGTCTTCTCTTTTTATAAAACATCATAACACCTTCTTAATCTGATAAGCGCTGCACCCCTACATTTGGATGTGATCGAAAATGCTCGATATATTCCAAGGATTTCCCTGTACCGATTGCAACACTATCTAACGGTTCATCAGCAACAAATACCGGCATTTTTGTTTCATCACTAATTACTTCATCTAAATCCTTTAAAAGTGCTCCCCCTCCGGATAACACAATACCTCTATCCATAATATCAGCTGCAAGTTCAGGTGGCGTACTTTCTAAAGTATTTTTCACCGCTTCTACAATGGCATCCACTGTATCTTTTAATGCAGATGCAATTTCAGAAGCACTTACACTAATTGTTTTTGGTAATCCTGTTAATAAGTCACGTCCTCGAATATCCATTAACTCCTTCTCAGATGAAGCTTTAGCAGATCCTATATCCATCTTTAATGATTCTGCTGTACGCTCACCGATCATCAGGTTGTACGTTCTTTTGACATATTGAATGATTGCTTCATCCATGTCATCACCAGCGGTACGAATGGACCTGCTTGTCACGATACCTCCAAGGGAAATAACCGCTACTTCAGTTGTTCCTCCACCAATATCTACAATCATACTACCAGTAGGTTCCCATACAGGTAAACCAGCACCTATAGCTGCAGCGAATGGTTCTGCAATTGGAAATGCATCCTTTGCACCTGCATGTTTCGTTGCATCAATGACAGCTCGTTCTTCAACCATAGTTATTCCTGATGGTACACATACCATTACATTAGGTTTTTTAGCAAAGCTGGATCTGTTTTTCTGTGCTAATTTAATATAATATTTCATCATCGCAGCAGTAGTATCATAATCTGCAATAACACCGTCTTTCATCGGACGAATAACTTGAATATTACCCGGCGTACGACCGATCATATTCTTGGCATCACTACCAACTGCCTCAATATCACCTGTTGTCTTATTTATTGCTACAACGGAAGGTTCACGCACAACAATGCCTTTCCCTTTGATGAATACTAATGTGTTTGCTGTACCTAAATCAATCCCTAAATCTTGTGATAAATTAAATAATCCCAATCTTGTTCTTCCTCTCAACCATTATTATACAAAACATTCACTTCAATATTTTATGCTTTTATTGGCTTTCAATCAAGAAATTATATTCTTTCATAATAATAAGCGCCTTTATACAAGCGATCTTGTATAAGGCGCTATAAAAGCTTGTTAATTCTATTATACTTAACTTTAGCAAAAATAGATAGTGCTATAAGTACCCTTTTTCTTTTAATGAAATAAATTTGTGATCACCAATTATCAAATGATCCAAAAGTTCAATACCTATCATTTTTCCACTCTCACTTAACCGCTTGGTAACATGGATATCTTCTTGGGAAGGGGTTGGATCGCCTGAAGGATGATTATGTGCACAGATGATAGAAGCTGCAGATCTTTTAATTGCTTCGCGGAAAACTTCTCGAGGATGGACAATGGAAGCATTCAAACTACCAATGAAGATCGTTTGTCGGTGAATCACTTGATTCTTCGTGTTAAGAAAGATGGTTACAAAATGTTCCTGTTTCAGACTGCTCATTTCCTCCATTACATAATTCGCACCATCTTCCGGACTTCTTATCACATACCTCTCCTTTTCTTTAAATTGTTGAATTCTCTTACCAAATTCTACTGCTGCAAGAATATTAACCCCTTTTACCTGACCAATACCTTTGATTTCGGTTAATTCTTCAATCGTAACATCTTTCAGCATTCTTAATCCTTCAAAATGTTGCAGTACTTTTTCAGCTAATTGATGTACATTTTCTTTCTGTGTCCCTGAACCCAATAAGATTGCTAGTAATTCCTGATTCGATAAATGTTCAGGACCATGTTCCAATAGTCGTTCTCTTGGCCGATCTTCTTTAGGTACTTCTTTCATTTTAATAGTGGTCATCTCCAATGTATATTCCTCCTTCAAAGCAATATCTTTTATTTTAACGACAAGGAATATCATCAGCAAATAGCCATATATAGATTTTCTAGCACTAAAAATAACAAGTATTACGATTTTCGTTATAAGAAAAAAGCAATACTTGCTACCTCTAGAGTATGAAAAAACAAAATTACTCGTTTGCAATATTTTCATATTGATTTAATATTTTTAATAATGTTACTTGGCTGGCTTGTTCATCCTCTTCTGTTTTTACTGACTCTATCTCTTTACTCATTGCTTGGATTTCTTCAGATACAGCGGATGGCTGATCAGCCAACCATTGATCAATCACTGCCTCATCCAAATTACCTTCGATCATTTCTTCTAATAGACTTTCCAGACCTGCAAGCCAATCCTTTTCTTCTTCTGAAAGCGAGATCGAAGCAGATTCAATATGCCATTCCTTTCCACCATACAATTCATAATTGCTAGGAAAAGCACTGCTTGTGAATTGCTTTGATGCTTCATGTGTAGACTTTAGGCCAACAAAAACATGGAAATTTTCATCACGAGACCAAACCATACTTTCTATTTGATCTTCTTGTAACTCTTGAACTAATTGCTGTGCTGCACTCTGATTTGTAAACACTCCTGCCTGAGTAACGAAAAAATCAAAAGCTTGGCTTTGAAAAGCCTCTCCTTCTTGTGCATTGGCAGTAGTATTGCCTTTCTCATCTGACTGATCACTTGTAGCACTAACCGCTTGGTCGTTAGAAGTATTTTGCTGCTCAAACGCTACCTCTTCCGGGTCCAAATCCACAAAAATCTTCAGCATTATTAGCCCTAGAAAAGATCCTATTACTATAGCTGTACAAGCAGAAATAATGAATGACTTATACTTTGACCAAAAGGATGGCTTTTTAGATTGATTAAATGCACTAGAGTCTGGAGTATATTTCCGTTTAAATACTTGATCATCATCCATCATTGGGTGATGATTTTCTCTGATGTAATCTTCTAATGTGGATTGATTAGTAGAACTATGCTTAGTTGAACCGTTTTTATTCTGGTTGATTTGAATTGAAATTTGCTTTTTATTATCCACGGTAATCCCTCGTTTCAAATCCTTTTCTATCACCCTATCATATCTATTTCGAGATGTAAGGCGACTTTTGTCATTACTATCAAAAAAGCGTTCATCAAAATGTGACAGATAGTTTTAAAAAACGAGATAAGCATAAAGATTCTAAATATATTACCAGACTCTGCTAAATCGATAGATACTAAGAAAAACCGGCAAACCCCGCCGGTCCTGTCCAAAGTAGTTATTTTGACATGAATAATAGGCGTAACAACCGCTACGGCTTGCCCAAGGGAAGCGGGCAGCCGCAGCGATGGTTTCCTGTACATGCTATTTCAAAATGGCTACTCTGCTTACAAATGCGTTGATACCGCGGATTATATACTTTCTTTCCTTGTAAAAAAAGCACTTCCGTTATGGAGTGCTTTTTTCTTTATTCGTTATTTCTGATTCGAGTTTTTAAAATCGGGAGCGTAAAATGCATAAAATTGGATGTTAAATTGAAAAGCTGCTTCTGTTTTATCTTCACGGTCAATGCTCAATTCAAATATTTCTATGATACGTTCATTTGCGATTATCTGTGTTACAAATTGCTGAAATGACTCATATGATGGCGCTATTCCTTCTACTTGATACATCAGTCGATGCAGGTTATCACCTTCTTCAGGTGATTTTTCTTCTACTAAAATTTGCTCAATGGTTAAACCAGAATCCTTTACAGCTTGATCCATCATTCTCACGATTTGATTATTGCCCTTTGTAATTGGTAGCTTGTGTAACGTTTCTGTTGATATCCCGGAAACCGTTTCTTGCCACATTTCCGCATTTTCAATATACATACTCTGTGTATCGACTTTTTGCTCTATACTTGTTTTCTTGTTCTCTAAAGGGTCAAGTAAATATAGTTTACCGACAAAATAAATACTAACAACAAATAATACAATCATAATCAACCAGAAAAGTGTGATGCGCGTCCATTTAATCGTCATACTGCACCACCTCCATCCACTTATTCGAATTGATTACAATTCTATATGCCGCTTGAAAGTCTCCCTCATTTGAACGTTCCATAAACTGAAAGCTAACATCTGTTACATATGGCTGAGAGGTTAATGATTCGTTATATATCGCTATATCTTTAAACCTTGCTGAACTCATTGTTACCTCAATTGATTCATCTTGTATGTAATGGAGATGTTCTATCCTACTACTGTTTGGTAGAAAGGCAATCAATTGATCGACTAATGCAATATGATCGATTAACCCTTCTTCAATATTTGATATATAGTCCGATAATTGCTCATGTTGTTCGACCAGTTTTTCTAATTGCAATGCTTCTGATTCCGCTTCTCCATTAATCTCGAATTGTTCTTCCATCGAACTTACCTCATTCTTTAAAGAAATATAAGGAACCATTACAAACCAAACAGAAACGATTAAGCCTATGAAAGCAAGGACAATTAAGATATATGGTGTAAGGTTAAAAGCTTTATGTTCTATAAAATTTATCTGCATCTGATCACCCTATTATTTAGAATTCCCTCTTAAAAGAAGCCCGGCTAAATCACTAAACGCTACTGAGATAGTTTTCGGCAAATATTTCCCCATTTCTATTACAGGTACTTTAGTCTGTTCACTTAATAATTGAATCGCTAAGTCGAGAAATGGAAAATCTCCTGCTATGACAATTTTTTCAATCGCTTTTTCACCGTTTTGAACAGAATATCGATAGAAATCAAGAAATCGTTCAATGGTTAATAGATGAGTATCCATTAATTCCTGTAAATCTTCTTCACTGCCATTCCATTCTAATTTATTTCGTTCAAAGCTCCATGACCACATTCGTTCATCTGTTGGAGATGGAACATGTCTGGAGAAAACGATTAGTCCATGTTCGAAAGCCGCAAGGACCAATCCGTCTTTTCCCCATTGCAGGATAAGGGTATCTTGCTCATCTGTTCTATTGGTAACAAACTGCTGATAAACCCTAGATAAAGCAAGAGAGGATACGTCAGCAATAACTGGGTTTAAATGTACAGATTCCATCACTGCTAGATATGGATTTAATACATCTCTCGGATAAGCAAAAACAAGTATTTCATTTGTCGTTTCTAGCTTTTTGATCAGACCAAAATCAATGATTGGATCTTGAAAAGGTAATCGAAGCTGGTCTTTAGCTTCTCTTTGTAGAACTGCTTTCGTTTCCTCTTTCTTTAACCCTGCAGGAATCTGATGATGGCGAATTGCAACAAATCCATCAGAAACTATAAATGAAATGTTTGCCCTTTTCCACTTCTTCTGTTTCACAATACGTTCCAGATGATAATGGAACCCCTCTTTATCCATTATCCTTCCGTCTTTTATTAAACCTTCCTTTAACAGAAGTTCTCCTGAATCTACGATATCCTCTAACCGATTCTTTTTGGATACGATATACCGAAGATAACGATCATATATAACTAGGTGTACATGCTTATTATGAAAAATGATACTCACCTTCTTTCTACTTTCCATACCAAATCAGATTAAGGTAGGCTTCCACGAGATAATCACCGAAAAGAAACGTTATAAGAGCCCCCAGGATTATCGCTGGGCCGAACGGTACTTCCTGCTTTGCTTTAAATCCACTTTTCAACATCATAATCATACTAGATAATAATCCAATAATTGTTGCAATAAAAAAAGCAAGTAATATGTAAGGAAAGCCTAGTATTATGCCTAGTAAACCTAGTAATTTCATGTCTCCTGCTCCCATACCACCTCTGCTGACTATAATAATAAGTGCAAGAAGACCGTAACCTGCTATCGCACCAGTAATACTGGACCACCATGGTTCAAGAGGTTGCAACACGCGAAACAGAATAAAGACAGGCAAGAAGCATAGTAAAATTTTATTAGGGATGAGCATAAAACGAAGGTCTGTTACTAAGACAATGGAGAATAAACTAATTAAACTAAATGTGATCCATAAATCTAATGATAATCCTAAATGCAAATAGCTCAGCAGAAAGCCAATCCCTGTAAGCAATTCCACCAATGGATAAAGAATAGAAATTGACTGCTGACAGTTCCGGCACTTGCCTTTTTGCAAGATAAAGGAAAGAACAGGTATTAATTCATACCACCTTAATGTCTGGTTACATGCTGGACATGCAGAACGTGATGAGGATAAAAACGTCTGTTGTGGAATTCTAAGGCCGACTACATTATAAAAAGAACCTAAAATTAATCCAAAGACAAAGCTTACTCCACTATATACAATATCCATCTGCTAACTCCTATTTTAAGGCTTGGTTAAAATGAACCGGAATATTTCAGTAGTCCATATTCCGGCTTTTGAGAATGTCTTTCACTTTAAATCTTTTTATAATCTATTCATCACGTTCAAAGGTAAATGTAGTTCCTTCAACATGTCTAAGCGTACCACTTGGTGGATCATCAGTTTCCAGATATCCATTATCCAGTAATTCTTGTACTGTTATATTTGGTTGATCCCCACCATCAAATACCCAATCCGCTTCTTCCCCGTCTGCTTGAGCTGCAATTAATGCCAATCGTGCAGCATTTTCGATTAATTCTGCCTCTGCTTCTTGAGCACCTTCCTCAGCTCTATCAATAATACTACCAATCGCTGGGACTGCAATAGCAACAATAATACCTAAAATCACAATCACTGCCAACAATTCCACTAATGTAAAACCATCTTCCTTATTCCATTTTTTCCATATTTCTCTCATTTCTCTTCTCCTTTCTATTGCTTTATATTTCTAAAGTATATTGTTGGAAATATCTTTTTTATATCTTGAGACTATTATACTATAATTCATCAAATTATACAGTATATTTTTGCGACTTTTAGACGTTATAACATATCAAAAATAGTAAACATCGGGACTACAATCGCTAGGACTATTGAACCTACTATTACCGAAAGAATCACGATCAATAATGGTTCAATGAGAGCTTTTAATTTATCGGAGGCTTCGTCTAAGTCTTTCTCATAGAAATCTGCAATTTTATGCAACATTTTATCCAGTGAACCTGTACGTTCTCCCACAGCAATCATTTGAACTACCATCGGCGGGATAATAGAATGTGTCTGCATCGCACTTGCCATTGATTCTCCCCTTTCTAAAGCTACATAGCTTTTCGTCAGAACAGAAGAGATTAATCGGTTCTCCACTATCTTTTCGGTAATTTTCACTGATTGCAAAATAGGTACAGAACTATTTAACAGTGTACTCATTGTCTGGGACATTCTCGTTAATTGTGATTTTTGAAGAAATGGGCCGATAATTGGCAACTTTAATTTAATCACATCTATTTGATAAGCTATCTGACCTGATCGCATCATCGATTTCATTACTAAGAAGCAGAGTAACAACAATAGTAGCATAATCCACCACGTGTCTTTGACAAACTCACTGATATGTAAAACTAGTGAAGTATAAATTGGTAATTCTTCTCCAAAAGAGGCGAACAAATCGGTAAAAATCGGTACAATATAAACTAATAAAAATAGGGTGATGAAAATGGCGAAGATACTAACAAAAATCGGATAAGCTAATGCAGTTTTAATTTTTTGTTTTAGTTGATATTGTTTCTCATAATAATTTGCCATATTATTTAATATTTCATCTAAATTACCACTTATTTCTCCTGCATTCACCATTCTTGTTAGCAGATCAGGAAAGAACGCACGATGCTCTTTCATCGCTTCAGATAAACCAATCCCTTCTTGTAAGTCTTCGGCTACTTGCATTAATGTCTGTGAAAAAGCCTTATTTCCTGTTTGCTTAGCCAGAATCTGAATCGATTCAATAATTGATATTCCTGACTCAATAAGGGTTGCAAACTGTCGTAAAAATAAAACAAAATCCCGGAGCTTGATTGGTTTGCCAATGGTGATATCTTTATATAAAAAGGAGTCTAACGGTTTAATATCAAATACGGTTATCCCATCTTGTTCCAACAATCGAATCACTTCTTTTTCCGATTCAGCTTTTAATTTTCCTTTTTTTAATTTACCTTGCAAGTTCCTACCTTTATATCGATAGTACAGCACGGAAACACCTCAATCCTAATGAAAATCAACCTCAGAGAGATATGCTTTAACTACATCTCTTGACAGATGTCCTTTAGTGACTAATCGTCTAATATCTTGTTGAAAACTATGCATCCCCATTTCACGCGATGTTTGAATAATATTTGGAATTTGATGCACTTTTTCTTTACGAATTAAATTTTGAATCGCTGCATTGTTCACTAAAATCTCTGTAGCTGCAATACGACTAGCATTATCAATTGTAGGAAATAAACGTTGAGAGATAACAGCTTGCAATACACTTGCTAACTGAATTCGTATTTGTTGTTTTTGTGCTGGTGGAAAAACATCTATGATTCTATTAACTGTAGAAGTGACACCACTAGTATGCAGAGTCCCCAATACGAGATGACCTGTCTCCGCTGCTGTTATCGCAATAGAAATCGTTTCTAAATCTCGCAACTCTCCGACTAAAATGACATCTGGATCTTGACGCAAGCAAGCTCGAAGACCACTTTTGAAATTTTTCGCATCCAAGCCGATTTCCCTCTGGTCAATAATAGACTGATTATGTGCGTGTAAGTATTCAATCGGATCTTCTAGTGTAATAATATGTCGATTCATTGTTTGATTCATATAGTTTACTAACGCTGCTAAAGTACTGGTTTTTCCACTCCCGGTAGGTCCTGTAACTAATACTAAGCCATCTTCTTTCTCCATAAGTGATTTTAGAGAGTCCGGTAACTGAAGTCCCTCAATAGTTGGTATTTCACGGGGAATCGTCCGAAAAGCTAACGAAATACATCCACGTTGAAAGTAAATGTTTACTCTGAATCGAGATACGCCACTTATACTATACGATAAATCTATTTCTTTATCCTTATGTAATTTATTCCATAGTTCATCGGTTAATATTTCTTTCGCTATATACTCTGTATCATCAGGTCTGATAGTAAAATCATGAAAGCTTTTTAAGGCACCATTCACCCGATAGACAGGTTTAGTTCCCACTGTGAGATGTAGATCTGAAGCTTTTCGTTCATGTGCAGCTTTTAACAAGTCTTCTAATAGTTTCATAACGTCCTCCTAGATTAGTCTTCCGCTACAACCCTTAACACTTCTTCCATCGTTGTTTTCCCTTTTTTCACTTTGTGAAGTCCATCATCTAATAAAAAAAGCATACCATGTTGACGAGCGTAATCGCGAATTTCAGTCATACTATGTCGATTCATCATGAAATATCTAATTTTGTCGTTGATTACTAATAATTCATGAATGGCTATTCGTCCTTTATAACCAGTACCTCTACACGAATTACATCCTGCTCCTTCACTGATTGTTTCGATTTCTATATCATGTTTTTGGAAAAGTTCTTGTTCCATTTTAGTTACCGGACGTTCAGATTTACAATCCGGGCAAATTACTTTCACTAAGCGTTGGGCCATAATAGCTGTTAAAGACGAGACAACTAAATAGGGCTCAATTTCCATATCAAATAAACGAGGAATTGCTGCTATCGCACTATTGGTGTGTAACGTACTAAACACGAGATGGCCAGTTAATGCGGATCGAATCGCTATTTCAGCAGTCTCTTTGTCACGGATTTCTCCAACCATGATTATATTAGGATCCTGTCTCAATATCGAACGCAGTCCGTTCGCGAAAGTAAGGCCAATGGCATTATTAACTTGAACTTGATTAACTCCGTCAATTTGATATTCAACCGGATCCTCTACCGTAATAATGTTGACATCATCATGATTTAACTCATTAATAGATGCATAAAGGGTTGTCGTTTTACCAGAGCCAGTTGGTCCAGTTAGCAAAATTAAACCAGATGGCTGTTTCAACACCATTTCATATTTTTGTTTATTTCTCTCTGAAAAATCTAATTCAGATAAGTGTTTAAAGGCATTCATCAAATCTAAAATCCGGATAACAATCTTCTCTCCAAAAACAGTCGGCAAAGTGGATACACGTAAATCAATCGGACGGTTATCTATCATTATTCGAACTCTTCCATCTTGAGGCAACCTAGACTCTGTTATATTAAGATTGGCTAAAATTTTTGTTCTTGCGGTAACAGCACTTTGTAAAGACTTTTGTAATTTCTTTTCTGTTCGTAAGATACCGTCAACTCGATAACGAATATTAACTTGCTGTTCATTTGGATCAATATGTATATCACTAGCCTTCAACGTAACACCTGTCTGAAGGATTTCATCCATAATCCGAACAGCAGGTGCATCTTCCTCAACATTAGATTGCTGTTGGTAGATAGAGTCATTTTGATCGTAATATTTGTTAATTGCTTGCAAAATATCATCTCTAGTAGCAATTACCGGTTTTATTTGAAATCCGGTAGCCAACTCTAAATCATCAATTGCGAAATAATCGATGGGATCATGCATGGCAACTGTTAGCTTGTTTTCTTCTTGATCAATAGGAATTAAAATATGTTCTCTTGCAAAATCCTTAGTAACTAGATCAAGAACCTGCTCTTTAATCGGATATAGATAAAGAGAGACAGAATCTATTCCTAACTGTTCTTCTAGTACATCAATTAATTGTTTTTCTGAAATATAACCTTGTTCTAGGCATCCCCCAATTTCTGTCCCGCTTTTTTATCAGCTAAGACTTGGAGAATTTCTTCTTCGGTAATTAGGTTGGACTGTTTTAGAAGCTCACCTAATTTTTGTTTTTTAAATGGAATAGCCATGTTTACACCCACTTTCTGCTAATCTTTTTCTAATGTTTGTCCTTTCTTATAGGCATCTTCAGGAACGTTATCACTTCCAGAATGGTTAGGTACAGGTAAATGGTCTACATCAACCTTTCGGTATGTGAAGGTTGCGCCCCCTGAAACGGTCAAGCGATCGGAAATGATAGTTCCAAACACTTCTGAACCAACAGTAGCTAATACCTCAGCGTAAGGCGCAAGAATAAGTGATTCATTATACGTACCACCGCTTAACTCAACCTTGCTACCGCCAGTGATAATCGATCCATCAAAACCACCACTAGCTGTCAGAGTTATCGATGCATCTTCAGCAAAAATATGTCCATTTACTTTTTGAGCACCTGCTAATGTGAAATGCTTATTCGCCCCAGCCAAAATTATATGCAAATCCTCTGAAGCACCATCCGCATTAAATGTGCTACCTGAGCCAAACGTGATACTTCCCTGCACATAAACGGTTAATTGTCGGCCATTAGAAATAGAGATATGCCCGTTAGACAGATTCAAATCATCAACAGTAATTTCTCGATCTACACCATTTGTATCAATATATAAACGACGATTACCCGAAACGTTAATATCTTGAAAGGAAGCATTATTATTCAACTCTAATATATAATTATCTGCTTGATAATGGGTAATATTTATATTACCATTCTCAATCACTTGATGGTGATTGTATTGATCACCTATCGTTTCATTATCCGGTGTGGCATAACTAGGTATGGTGGGGAATTCTTCAAATAGTTGACGAATTGATTCTACAGCTAACACATGATTATTAGTTGACAGTGGAGGAATTTCATTGTGATAATTATTCCTCTTTATAATAGAATCATCTGCTTCTGTCGGGATATAAATTGTATTTCCATTCAAACTTGAACCACCAGTAAATTCTACTGCTCCTTCTGAGATACAGGATGTTCCATAATCTCCATTTAGTTGCGCCCCCTCTGCAAATTTTGCTTGGGGGGTTTCACACTGTTTGGAACTTAAAATCCCTGTATAAGCAACCAAATTATCCGGTATTTCAATCGATGTTGACTTGTCCCATCGTACTTCCATATTGGTTTTCACAGTTCGCTTGGAACCATTGACACTTCCTACTGATTCAATCACATAAGTTCTAGGATTCTCATCAGAAATTCTCGAAACACTAACATTCACCTCTGGGTCATTTCTATACTGTTTAGAGAACGAAAGGTCTACTAATTCGTGATCTTTCATAATGGCATTATCCAATTGTTGAAAAAAAGTTCCTTCATTTGGACTCAACGCATATAAGTGATCTACTTGATCATAAATTTCAGCCACTGTTTTGTTTAGGCCTGCCTCTGCAAGATAAAAGCTGGAATGGAAAGAACGATCTTTAGTCGCTAATGTTAACTGGCCTGCAGAAACGGACAAAATCGTGATAGCTAATAAAGAGATTACGACTAGTAGCATCATCACCATTACTAAGCCAATACCGTTTTCGTTTGCTAAATAATTGTATCGCTTCTGCATCCATACACCTACTCTCTTAATGTTAGCGTCGTTTCTAAAGCAGTTATATCCTTCAAAATCGTTTGTTCCGATTCTATATTGATCTTTAGTTTCGATCCATCTAATGAAATGGAGAATCTGGCTATGTTTTCTGCTAGAACACTTCGATTTTTCAGCAGCTGATTACCTTCTAATCGGTATTCGATATCATCAATCTTTAGTGTATTTTCAGAAACGGATATTTGATCACTAGGAGTTGTCCTAATTTGTCTGCTTATTTCAGTGATTGCGTTTCTTATCTCAGATTGCTGGTTAACTTGTTCTGATTGATGAATAAATTGCTTTTGAGAGAATAGATGAATAGAGCCGATTAAGGCTAAAACTATTGAAAGTAACGTAATAGTGGTAAGTAATTCAACTAATGTCACTCCTCGTTGATTGTTGAACATCGATTACCAAACCTCTCTATACACCATATATAACCGGATTCTATTTGGGTTACTCGCTTTTCATTGTTTCTTTTGTCAATAACTTGGACTGAGACTAGCCAAAAACTAGAAGTATCATTATCTTCTTTTAACTCTACGTCTATGTAATAATGATTATCTTGCTTGCGTAAATGATAAAATTGATCACTAGTACTGATTAACTGATAAGCATCATTTTCTAACTGCGTGATCGTTTGATCAATAGAGGATTCTCTGCTTAGATCATAGATGTTTTCCATTGTTGTTTGGGCAATAGCATTACCATCGATAATATTTTCGGATTCACTATTTGACTTTGAAGCATATGTAAACAGGGCTAAAAAACCTAGGGAGATAATGGTGAGGATTACAATCGAAGCAAGAATTTCGATTAATGTAAAGCCTTTTTCACTATGAAATCTGTTGTAAATTCCCATTTATCTCCCCTTCCTTCAATTAACCTTTTGTTAAACTCATTATACTTGTTTCCATAATAAAGAACAATACTATTTTTAGTACAAAATGCCGATTTTACATTACTTTTGAACTAATTTTTTTGCGTAATCGACAAAATGAAGTGAGCCTGTAATCAATATTAGATCATTTGGATTACTAGTAGCTAATAGTTTATTCAGTGCTTGTCTAGCGTATTCTATATAAACGATATGTTCAGGTACTTCTTCCTCAGATAATACTCTTGGATGATCGAAGGTTGTCACGATAATCTCGTCTGTTAGTTTTGCTAATTCCTTCAACATCACGGTAATCTCTTTATCTCGAAAGGCACTGAACAAGACTTTGACACGACCTTCTATACTTTCTTCTTGAATCGTTTCTACTAATTTGTTAACGCTTTGGACATTATGTGCACCATCAGCAATAATCTTTGGATGTTCTTTAATGATTTCCATTCGATTGGGTAGTTTTGCTTGAGACAAACCTCTTTTCACCGCTATGTCATCAATTTTAAATCCATTATCTTGTAAAAGATGCAACGCTTGTATAGCTAAAGAAACATTCATTATTTGGTGACGTCCTTTCATTGAAAGATCCATAACATAATACTTCGTACCATTATTCCAGTGGAAATGATTCCTATCTATTTCTTCAATCCAAAACTGTTGGCCATATAAATACAAGGGTGCGCTTTGCTTACTAGCTTCTTCTTTCACAACTTGTAAAGCTTCATCGACCAAATCACCAGATATAATTGGCACCTTTTCCTTGATAATTCCAGCTTTATGAGCAGCAATGTCTTTTAGTGTATTACCGAGAAAGCTTGTATGATCAAATCCAATACTTGTAATAATCGTTACAAGCGGCTCAACTCTATTGGTTATGTCCTCTCGGCCTCCCATAGCGGCTTCGATTACAGCAATATCGATGTTATCTTGGAGAAATAATAGTGTAATAATCATTAATATCTCATATTCAGACGGAGCTAAGTTTTGTTGATCCATTTCTTCAATAATCGGCAAAAGCGGATGAAGAATATCAATAAATTCCTGCGCTGTAATAGTTCGATTATTAATCGCCATATGATCCAAAATCGTAGGAAGACCTGGTGACTGAAAAGTCCCGACAGTATATCCCCCCTCCATTAACACTTCTTTTAAATAGGTCAAAGTAGAACCTTTCCCATTCGTACCGGCAATATGGATAGTTGGTATTGACTTTTGCGGATGATTCACTTTTTCTAATAAATAATCCAATCGCTCCAACCCAGGCTTTATTCCTAACGTTCGTCTTGATGCAAAAAAATGTTCCAAATCCTGTAAAGATTCCATCATAAAATCAACATCCTTTTTATTATTTAAACAAAACGATGAACTAATATTTGTTGAGCAGACATTCAGTGCGTTATTTGACAGAATCACGCTCATTTTTCGATGAATAGCGGAACAAAATGTCCACATTGAACTAAGCAGTTATTCTAAATCAAACATATTTTATTTGTTTGTGGTTGTGAAAAAGAGAGGCTGCCAATGACAGCCTCTGCTTTAGTTATTTCTGAAGTTCTTCCATTCGCGCTTGTACTTTCTCTCTCTTCTCCATGTAATCTTTTTGCTTTTCTTTTTCTGCATCTACTACATGTGCAGGAGCTTTGCTAACAAATCCTTCATTCGCCAATTTCTTATCAACGCGCTCAACTTCTTTGTTTAATTTATCCAATTCTCCTTGAAGACGTTTAAGCTCTTTGTCAATGTCGATCAAACCTTCTAAAGGTAAGAATAGCTCCGCACCAGTAACAACGGCAGACATTGCTTTGCCTGGCACCGCAACGTTTGTATCAATCGTTAATTCACTCGGATTACAGAAGCGATCTATATATATACGGTTAATTTCTAATTGTTTTTTCACCGCTTCATCATTAGCTTGAACGATGATAGGAATTTCTTTCGACATCGGTGTGTCCACTTCGGCACGGATATTACGGACAGAACGAATAATGGCCACTAATTGCTTCATCACTTCGGATGATGCTTCATTAGATAATTGATTATCTGCTGTTGGCCATGCCGCACGTACAATAGATTCACCTTTGTGAGGCAACTGTTGCCATATTTCTTCTGTCACAAATGGCATAAATGGATGAAGCATGCGCATCGTATGATCTAACACATACGCTAAAATCGAGCGTGTCGTTAGCTTTGCTTGCTCATCTTCGCCGTAAAGCGGTAATTTCGCCATTTCAATATACCAATCACAGAAGTCATCCCAAATAAAGTTATAAAGGTAACGTCCTGCCTCACCAAAGTCATATTTATCCACGTGACGTGTTACTTGTTCTATCGTTTCGTTTAGTCTTGTCAAAATCCATTCATCCGCCACGGATTTTTTGCCGGTTAAATCAATCTCATCGTAACGTAAGCCATCCATGTTCATTAAAGCAAAACGCGAAGCATTCCATATTTTATTAACAAAGTTCCAAGTCGATTCTACCTTTTCCCACTGGAAACGGAGATCCTGTCCTGGACTTGATCCTGTTGCTAAGAAGTAACGCAAGGAGTCTGCTCCGTACTTATCAATCACTTCCATAGGATCAACACCATTGCCAAGTGATTTACTCATCTTGCGACCTTCTGCATCACGAACTAATCCATGAATCAATACGTCTTTAAACGGACGTTGATCATTAAACTCAACCGATTGGAAAATCATCCGAGATACCCAGAAAAAGATAATATCATATCCGGTTACTAGTACATTGGTTGGGAAGAAATGCTTAAAATCTTCATCCTCTGTATTTGGCCAGTTTAATGTAGAGAATGGCCATAACGCTGAGGAAAACCAAGTATCCAATACATCTTGATCTTGTTCCCAGTTTTCGATATCTTCAGGTGCTTCCTTACCTACATACATTTCACCTGTTTCTTTATGATACCAGGCAGGAATACGGTGTCCCCACCACAATTGTCTAGATATACACCAGTCACGGATATTTTCCATCCATCTGAGGTATGTTTTTTCGAAACGATCCGGTACAAAATGTACTTTATTGTCATCAGAAGCTTTTTGAAGTTCAATCGCAGCATCTGCCAATGGCTGCATGTCAACAAACCATTGTGTTGACAAATATGGTTCGACCACTGCATCGCTTCGTTCCGAGTGACCCACTGAATGCATATGTTCTTCAATGTTGAACAGAACCCCTTGATCTTGAAGGTCTTTGACGATCTGTTTACGACATGCAAACCGATCCATGCCTTGATATTTACCAGCATTCTCATTCATTGTACCGTCTTCGTTCATCACAAGTACACGTTCTAGGTTATGGCGATTACCAATTTCAAAGTCATTTGGATCGTGAGCAGGTGTTATTTTTACAGCACCTGAACCAAATTCCATATCCACATAATCATCAGCTACAATTTCGATTTCTCGACCAACAATTGGAAGCTTAACTTTCTTACCTATTAAATCTTGATACCTTTCGTCATCTGGATGTACAGCGACTGCTGTATCACCAAGCATCGTTTCTGGTCTCGTTGTAGCTACTTCAATATGTCCGGATCCATCTGCTAAAGGATATTTCATATGATAGAAATGACCTTGCACATCCTTATAGATTACTTCAATATCAGAAAGAGCAGTCTTTGTTGCGGGATCCCAATTAATTATATACTCTCCACGATAGATAAGCCCTTTTTCATACAATGTAACAAATACTTCTTTTACTGCTTCTGATAAACCTTCATCTAAAGTGAATCGTTCGCGTGAATAATCTAAACCTAGTCCTAATTTTGCCCATTGTTCGCGAATAAAGCCAGCGTATTCTTCTTTCCAGTCCCATGCTTTGTCGAGGAATTTCTCCCTGCCTAAATCATATCGAGATATACCTTCTTCACGTAGTTTTGCTTCTACTTTTGATTGAGTTGCGATACCGGCATGGTCCATTCCTGGTAAGTAGAGAACATCATAGCCTTGCATTCTTTTTATTCTTGTGATGATATCCTGTAGTGTCGTATCCCATGCATGACCGATGTGTAATTTACCGGTTACGTTTGGTGGCGGGATTACGATCGTAAAAGGTTCCTTATCTGTGTTACGTTCTGCCTCAAAATACTTCCCTTCTACCCAAGTGTTATAACGCCCCTTCTCAACTGCAGTTGGATCATACTTTGGCGGTAAATTAACTTCCTGTTGTTCTGACATGCTTATTCCTCCTTATATTTACTAACGGTAATCATAGATAACTACTGCGAATTAGTGAAAATTTGTCTTGATGCGGACATTGAATCCCTTATTTGGTTCATTTTAGCTTAAATGAGCACCATTTTGGAATAGATGTCCGTGACCACCCTAAAAACAGCACTTTTGGCACGAACAAATGTCCGTGCTTAGCCCAAATTAGCCTCGGATCCACTTTATCTCGCAGTTATGGATCTGGCATATCCTCTCCACAGCGACATAAAAAAATCCTTTCCGGCCTTGTTTAAAGGACGAAAAGGATTGGGTTTCCGCGGTGCCACCTTTGTTTATAAGTACTATCACTTATACGCTTAGCAGAAGATAACGGATTTCACCGGCTTTTACCTACTTGTCGTGTTCAGTAAAGCTGCATCAGAGGCTACCTTCCTTCACCTTTTTTCGAGAAAACCTTTCAGCCAGTGGGTCTTCCTCTCTAGCGAACAGTGTGAAGTACTCCTCCTCATCATCGCATCTGTCTTAATTATGATTCATTATATGCTATTTTATCCAAAAGGAATCAAAGAAGTCAAGTTTAATTATAATGTCAATTGTGCATGTTTATTAAAAAACGTCTTATAACCAAAATATAAGAATAAAATTACGGACAATGAAACACTACCCGTGATACCAAGCATAATGGCAATTTGATATTTAATCGCATCCATCGGACCTGCCCCAGATAAGATAACACCGGTCATCATTCCTGGTAAAAAAACAATCCCCATTCCGACCATACTGTTGATTGTCGGTAAGATCGCTGAATCAAAAGCATGATTAACAATACCCTGTGATGCTTTATTCGGTGGCGCTCCTAACATCAATGCAGCTTCCACTTCTTTCTTACGTGAGCTGAAGCCTTCCACTAAAGAGCTAACTCCAAGTGTAATTCCAGTCATAGAGTTCCCGATTAACATACCTGCAATCGGTATGAAATAACGGGGATCATACCATGGTGAAAACTGAACAACGATAAAATCAAAATAAAGAAAAGCAAATAAAGTACCGGATACCATCGAAATCGCAATAATTTTCTTTAACTCTCTGCTTAAGGTTTGTTTCGTACGTTTATAAATATTATAAACAGCAAATGTTTCCATGATAATAATGACGATAATCGAGTAAATCATTTTCTCATTTTCAAATATAAACATGAGTACATAACCAACTAATATAAGTTGAATCGTCATTCTTAGTGTAGCAATAATGATTTCTTTCTCTCGCGGGATTTTACGCCAGCGGACGATCGCAAGTAGGATGACTATAAAAATATAAGCAGTAACGAGCTGCCATATCGTAATTTCAAGCATTTCATTCATGAAAAATCACCCTCTTTCGTTACTATGTCGTTCATATAGATAATTTCATCACTATATTTTTCTGCGACTTCTTTTGAATGTGTAACCATGATTGCCATTTTACCTTCGTCACGGATTTTCTTTGTAAATAAGTCCATAATCGCGGTTTCCGTTTCTTCATCAAGAGCAGATGTAGGTTCGTCCAACAAGTAGACTTCGGCATTCATCAAAAGCACACGTCCAAATGCTAACCTTTGTTGTTCACCACCAGATAGTTTATCCGCTTCGTCATCTAAATCTTTTGTTAAATGTAAGTCGTTTAATAAATCAATCAATACCTGATCTTCGACATCTGCTTCATCCGCAAATTGCAGTCCTATCAAAAGGTTATCACGAACTGTTCCTTCAAAAACTACCGGGTCCTGTCCAAGCATTACTACTTCTCTTCTTAATTGAACAGGGTCTAAGTTTGCGATCGATTGATCTTTATAAGTAATAGTACCCTGATCAGGAGTAAGCATGCTGTTAAACATTTTTAACAAGGTAGATTTACCACTGCCACTTTCTCCAAATAAGCAGTAAATTTTACCTGATTCAATTTCTAAATTGTTAACCGTAAGTATATCCTTAAAAACCAATTGTTTAATCGAAAACATGACGTCTCCTCCAAAGTACTAGGTCTATGTAATTTAAATAGAGCAGACACCCGATTGTATCTGCTCACGATTCTTAGCGAAAATCACGCTTATCTTCCATTTTCCTAGAAACAAATACATATGCAATCGTCGCAACTACCGTTAATAATGTGTAAAATAATGTATTTTTCATATGACTTCCTCCTCTTTTATAGTTCTGTTAAAACGGACGGAATTTACCCTTTTTCAGTACGAGCATTGGCCCACCTAATAAGAACAAGTAGCGGTCATCAATCACATTTTTCATCACTTTTGCCTGCATACCATATAATTTATTGCCGTCAAATACCGTTCCCATCGCATCACTTCCACCTAAAGATGCTACTGTTCCTTTATCATCAAACTGGAATTCTTGTAGTGTACCACCATAAATCATCGTTTTAATATTATGCGCGCAAACATCTGCTTCCTGTATGGCAATTTGGGCTGTAGGCGGGTATGGTTTTCCTGTTTCGTTATTCATCACCCATGCACAATCACCTAAAATAAAGACTTCATCATGTCCTGGAGCACGTAATGTGGCATCTACATTGACTTTACCTTTCGTTAGCTCAAAACCTGATTCTCCTACAATTCGATTAGCTTGTACACCACCAGTCCAAACTATCGTACCTGCTTTAATTTCCTCTTCATCTTCCCCAACGACAACAAAGTCTGCTTTTACTTCTTTAATCATGGTACCAAGCTTAAATTCAATACCACGGTATTCTAATGACTCTTTCGCATAGCTTAATAGCTCTTCATCAAAGCCTGGTAGAATGGTTGGCATTGCTTCAACATCTATGATCTTTACGTCTTGACGCGGGATATCATATTTTTTACATAATAGCGGTATTCGTTCTGCTAACTCACCTAAAAATTCGATACCGGTGAAACCAGCACCACCTACAACGATCGTTAGCATACTTGAATCAGGATTTTTTTCATTTCGATAACGAGCAAACTGATATTCAATATGATCTCTAATCATACGACTCGTGTCGACACTCTGAATCGAAAAAGCATGCTCTTCCATACCAGGAATACCAAATGTGGCTTTTTCGAAACCTAGTCCAATCACTAAGTAATCATAACTAATTTCGCCATTTTCTAGTTGAACTGTTTTGGATTCTTTGTTAATTTTCACCACTGCATCATGTACAAAATTAACGCGGCGAGTATTGATGACATCGGAAATCATAATTCGAGAGCGATTAACATCAATTGTTCCTGCAGCTACTTCATGCAACCATGTTGTTTGATAATGATAATTGTGTTTGTTGACTAATGTAATATCTGCTTCTTCTGGTGCAAATTGTTGTGTTAAACGTTTGGTTGTCATCATACCTGCATAGCCTGCTCCAAGTACAACTATTTTAGGTCTGTTTCCTATCATCGAATCCTTCCCTTCTTGTTTTAGAGCCATTGTTAACTACGATAGTTTTCACCTTTTAAACGATTTGTATGTATCATATCGATCGCTGTCAGTATATCAAAATTGTCATTTTCAGTCTAATAAACCAGCCCCATCTAAAAACTAATATTTTTTCCAAATCGTAATATGATATATAAGTAAACAATTCGGTGTAAGCGCTAAAAAAGTATTGAAGTCTCTAAAAAAGCTGTGCTACCTATAGTTAAATACTTTCTCAAAAATAAAAAACCCTATTTTGCAGGGTTTTATTATTAGTTTGGTAGCACATTGGACTTGCAGTTATTCTGTTTTAGGAATGCTCGAACTTCTTCTACTGTGTAACCTTTCGCTTTCGCTTTTGCTATCAAGTAAATCCATTCATAATCCACGTTTACTTTTGTTGGCATAAACGTATTCCCCTCCTAAAATACACTACTGTATTTCAGGCAGCTCAGCCATCCGAATACATAAGTATTAATCGGACCTGTAACTTTGCGTCCCTACCTCTCAATAGGTTTGCCTTTTTCTGATTTTATCTATCGAATACAACATACGAATCCATAGTTTGAGTAGCATGCAAGCCATTATATTTTTATCACATGCTTAAATGTTACTATAACTGCAGCTCCTTATTTTTTTATTCGTCGATCAGAACTTAAATTTATATCATTCTAAAAGAACACTACTGCTACATACACCTCCTATAAAACAACAATAGATTTTGACGAATCCATAGTACCTATTATCTAGTATATATTCGATAAACATCGATCATATTCCTGCACATCTATAGATTTTTGAGAAAATCGAACTAGATAAATACTTTGATATATTTTGTAAAGATTTTATTACGCATTCTTTTAAAAGGAATTTAATTAATACTTTCATTTTGGGTACAATTACAATTTTACTGCATAAGCTACAATATAATGAATTATTATATCGTGAATGAGGTGATACTTTGTCTCGTTATTATCGTTACCGTTTACCACCTTGGGCTCGAGAATGGATCTTAATTTGTGAACGATGTACACTTCCAATCGTGATCTTTCAGGGGATACGTACAATATTTATACCAACAACTTTTGACGTGTTATTGTTAGGAATTCTAATTGGTATTCTTATAGCTTTTCAATTAGAATGGATATAATGCTCTAATACGTTTCTTCAAATTGCTCTGACTTTAATGTTTTATAAATAAAATCTTGTAGCTGTAAACCGAATAATAACTTACGATATTCCTGCTCAATTTTGATGGAGCAATTTACATTATTTTTATTTCTCGATGATTGCACACTGGTAAATACTTCATGAAACCAATTTGCCGGAGACAGTAATTGTAATACTAATAAAGATTTTTCATAGTCCGATAAATCAATATAGCGACAATAGATAGAAAATGAATCAGTCACTTTCCCCATATCACAGTCATGAAATTGAAATAAATATTGATAATAATTTGCTAAATCATAAGTTGGAGATGTCATCAATGCATCTTCCCAATTCAAAAAATAGGTGTTTGCTTGTGTGATCACATAGTGAGAAGGTCGGATATTTCCATGACATAAGGTATATTTCATCTCGTTTGTTTCTTCCATTACATCTAAATAAATTTCTTGCCATCTTTCTAGTTGATTAAATATTTGTTCTATATCACGATAATACATGCAAATTTGCAACTCATAAGGCGACATAAAACGCTTTGCTTCAAAATAGCGAACATACTTTAACATTTGGTCCCGATAGCTAGATAATTCTTGCTGAAATTGCTGTTCCATACCTTCTTTGTTTTGTTTCAATGGTGCAATCTGATGATAATCCATCGTTGCAGCATGTAGACGTCCTATAGCATGAATAACTGATGCATATTCATCGATTGGCTGATCCGTATAATCCTGTTCTACCCATGGCATCAGATAATAAATTTGATCTTGATCTCTTACAAATGGTTGATTATTTTTGGCATAATAAATCGGGACAAATCCTAATATCTGTTTTTGTTGTATATATTGTTGAATCGCTTGCCATCTCCCTAAGTCATCTGGATATAACCTTGACTTTTTTAAAGCATACTGTTGTGAGTTTGCCTTTATTTTAAACACTCTTTCTGTCACTTGCTCAATTTCCTCCGGTTGTAATTGATATGCTTCGATTATTTGTGACCACTCCATTTGTCTTCCTCCTTTAAAAAATCAACACGTAACTACTTCAGCATTTACTAAGTCGGAACTCTTCTAAACTCGTAAACAAAAAATCCCTTGACTGGCACCAAGGGATTAAATCTCTAATCTTCTGAGGTTATGGGAATATAAATTAATTGGCCTGCCGTTATATCCTCTTCTTCTAGACGGTTCGTTCTCATAATTTGTCTAGGAGAAACTTGATAACGCTCAGCGATAGTTTGCATCTGATCATCAGGTTGCACAATATATAATTTTAGTCGAGTATAGCTAGCACTTTCTTCACCAGCAAAAATATTCAATAAATAGGATGTGTCATTTGTCCGCTCTTCCCTTGCTTGGACATGTAGTTTGTCTTCTGCATTTTCCTCTTCTTCCTCATCATTTTCTAATACGAAATCATCTTCAGGCTCTCTTACTAAGTTCTCTTCCTGTTCATCTATACTATCTTCTTCTTCAACTGTTTCAGAATCATTTCGAACACTGCTGATATCTACCACTTTTTCCTCTTCTGGCTCATTATCTAACTCTGGTTCTACTTCTAAATGGAATGTATCTTCTTCTTCTTCTAATTCTTCATCCATACGATTTTCTTCAAAAGATGGCAGAGTCTCTTCTTCTTGAATTTCAGCTTCAACTTGTGGTTCTTCAATACCTTGAATAGCTAGGGTTGCTTCTATCGCCATTTCATTAGCAGATTCTAATGTATAATCAAAATGATCTACTTCAATTGAAACATCATCTAATGAAGGGATTCTCTCCATTGGAATCGATACATCAATAAGGAATTTATGGAAAAATTCATTTACTTCATCAGACAAAGATTCTACTCGTTCTACAAAGGTCGCGTCTGTTTGGCGAACTTCACTTTCGACAGGAGCATCGTTCCTAATATACTCTCCTTTCAGTTCCATTACTCCTCTAATAGAAAGTGTGTTACCTATTTCCTCCATTGAAATTACCGGCTCTAATCCAATGCCTAACATTTCCTGGATTTGCTGATCCTTATCAAAAGCTATTGCTTCATGAATATTAAATGTAAAGGCTTCTTGCAAAGCACTTCCCCCTTTCCTTTGCTTAGCTAAGGCGTACTAGCATCTCAATAAACTATATGTAGGTAACGAGAGAAATATGCTTGATCAGTATCATTCAGCTTGTTTATTTTCTTGAACTGCTATGTAGTTTAAAGAGGTGAATAGTACTTTTGCATTTTATTTAAAACCTATCGCTGACTTATCGTAGGGCGATTCGTGAAGTCCCCTAGTTTTTGGGTGTTCGGAGCTAGACAGGAACTCAATTTTATACTTTCTTTGCTATTTAAATAAACGTTTGGAGCTCTTTCATCCAAACGTTTATTTTCTAATTAAAAGATTGCTTAATGAATAATACTCTATGAATTTATTCCAATCATTTATAAAATCAGAACAATTATATGCTCATCACGCCGCCTTTAGAAGCATTTGTTACAAGTTTTGAATACCTTCCTAACCAACCTTGTTTGATTTTAGGCTCAAAGGGTTCTAGTGATTTTCTACGTTCATCTAAGACTTCGTCCGATACTTTTACATTTAGTAGTCTATTTGGTAAATCTATAACCACAACGTCCTCATTTTCAATTAATGCAATTGGTCCACCTTCTGCAGCTTCTGGGGAAATATGTCCAATGGAAATACCCCGAGATGCACCTGAGAAACGCCCATCAGTTAGAAGAGCCACTGTACTGCCTAAACCTCGGCCCATAATAGCCGAAGTAGGAGCTAACATTTCTGGCATTCCCGGACCACCTTTAGGTCCTTCATATCGGATAACAACAACATGCCCTTCTCTAACAGTTCCATTATCAATCGCTTCTTGCGCTTCATCTTGAGAATCAAAAATGATTGCTTCTCCTTCAAATACTTTGATGGCAGGATCAACAGCACCAACTTTAATGACAGCACCTTCTGGAGCAAGATTACCGTATAAAATGGATAATCCTCCTACTGGACTGTATGGATTATCTTTTGGACGAATAACTTGTTTATTTGTAATGTCATATCCATTAACAAGTTCGCCCATTGACTTACCTGTTATCGTTAAGCGATCTGGATGAATAGCATTAGGGATTTTCGTTAATTCATTAATAATGGCACTAATTCCTCCAGCTTTATTGATATCATCCATGGAGATATCAGATGCAGGCATAATCTTCGCAAGATACGGAACACGGGCAGCAATTTTGTTAATCTTTTCAAGGTCATATTCTATTCCAGCTTCTCTGGCAATAGCTAATGTATGCAATACTGTATTGGTAGATCCACCCATCGCCATATCAAGTGCAAACGCATCATCAATCGCTTCTTTTGTAATGATATCACGCGGTTTAACATCTTCTTCAATCATACGAACCAAATGTTTTGCTGCTTCTTGTATCAATTCTTTACGCTTCTCGCTTGTGGCTACAACCGAACCATTCCCAGGTAGTGCTACACCTAACATTTCCATCAAACAGTTCATGGAATTTGCTGTGAACATACCTGAACAAGACCCACAAGTTGGACAAGCGTTCTTTTCAATATCGTTAAATTCTTCTTCCGTCATCTTACCTGATTTATATGCCCCAACACCTTCGAAAACAGATGATAATGAAAGTTGTTTTCCGCTAGAACTTGTACCGGCTTCCATTGGACCACCGGAAACGAAGACGGAGGGTACGTTCGTACGAGCAGCTGCCATTAGCATACCAGGTGTGATTTTGTCACAGTTCGGAATATAAAATACGCCATCAAACCAATGCGCATTAATAACCGTTTCAGCACTGTCTGCAATTAATTCACGACTTGGCAAGGAATAACGCATTCCGATGTGTCCCATCGCAATTCCATCATCCACTCCAATCGTATTAAATTCAAATGGGATACCACCAGCTTCAAGGATGGCTTCTTTTACTACATCTGCGAACTCACGTAAATGTACATGTCCAGGAATAATATCAATATAAGAATTGCAAACACCAATAAATGGTTTCCCTAAATCTTTCGCTTTCACCTTCCCCGTAGCATATAAAAGACTACGATGAGGAGCACGATCTACTCCTATTTTTATCGTATCACTTCTTCTCATCTGTACCACACCCCTTATTTTATTTGTTTAATGTATTTTATATTGTATGTTGTCTACTGTCAATATAGTTGTATGACAAATTCAGAAGAAGCTTCATAAAATAGTTGTTGAAGAGCTATTTTATGGAAGGGATATCGGGTGCTTATATTTATCGTACACTTTCTCATACGATAAAAAGGACATCTTGGTTAGATCCAAAATGTCCTTTTAATGAACTATTATTCAATTCGCAACTCTTCCATTGCATGCAAAATATGAATTTTCATTGCGCTTCTTGCACCTTCAGGATTACGATTTTTCATAAATTCCATTATCATTTTATGATCATTGATCGTATCTTTGACTGCAAGTTCCTTTTTCTTAGATAAAATGACTCCCTTATCGATAGCTTGGTAAAGAACTGGCATCAGCTTTTCCATAAATTCATTATGGGTAGCCTTTACGATGGATTTATGGAACATTTGTTCTACGTTTGTTCGATCCTCATTGTGCTTAATTTTTTGTTCTATTTGGTTACCATAATCTAAAATACGCCTTAATTCCGGATCACTTGCTCGAATCGTCGCATAATAGGCAGCTTCGGGTTCAAATATCAAGCGCATTTCATACAAATCTTTTGCATTTATTTTAGCCTCTACAAGAAAGCCCATTTCTTCTAGATTATTTACATCAATGTCTTCCTTTACATATGTACCCTTCCCTCTTCTAATCTCTAAAATGCCATTAGTAACCAATATGCGGATTGCTTCCCGAAGGGTTGTTCTACTAATATTTAGCTCCTCTGATAATTCATTTTCGTTTGGAAGCTTATCACCTGGAAGAAATCTTTTCTCAATAGCAAGCATGGACATTATATCGTCTGCTACACTATCAGATAGTCTTTTTTGAACCATAAACTTTATCACCCTATTTTTCTTTCTAGTATAGCATATAGATTGTAGTATCCCATTTAGATTATTTCAAAAAAGCTTGCAAACCTTTTTTGGCTTGCAAGCTTCTGAATTAAGATAGCTTTTCAAATGCTTTTTCTGCTGCTGCAATTGTTTTTTCAATGTCATCATCCGTGTGGGCTGTTGACATAAATAGCCCTTCAAATTGAGAAGGAGGAAGGAAAATTCCCTCTTCTGCCATTGTTCGGTAATATGTTGCAAATGCTTCGGTATCAGATTTCGCTGCTGTTTCATAGTTAATAACTGGTTCATCGGCGAAAAAGACTCCGACCATTGATCCCGCACGATTGATTTGTAATGACACATTATGCTTATCTGCTGCTAACCTGTATCCTTCTACAAGTCGATCCACTTTCTTATTAATCTCATCATAGGCAGCACGATCCATTGCCTTTAACGTTTCTAAACCAGCTGTCATTGCAAGCGGGTTCCCTGACAGTGTTCCAGCTTGATAAATATCACCGACAGGAGCAATACGTTCCATAATCTCACGTTTACCGCCATAAGCACCAACCGGTAAACCTCCACCGATTACTTTTCCTAAACAAGTTAAATCCGGTGTAACCTCAAAATGGCCTTGTGCACAATGATAACCAACACGGAAACCAGTCATTACTTCGTCAAAAATAAGTAAAGTTTCGTGTTGAGTAGTAATATCACGCAATGCTTTTAAAAATTCTTGATGTGGTGGTACAACTCCCATATTACCTGATACAGGTTCCACAATAACTGCTGCAATATCTTCACCAAATTGTTCAAAAGCATAGCGAACACTCTCTAAATCATTGTAAGGTACAGTAATCGTATGCTGAGCAACACTTTCCGGTACACCAGGACTATCTGGAAGACCTAGTGTCGCGACACCTGAACCAGCTTTTATTAGCAATGAGTCACCATGACCGTGATAGTTTCCTTCGAATTTGAGAATTTTATTTTTCCCTGTATAGCCACGAGCTAATCGTAAAGCACTCATAGTTGCTTCTGTACCCGAGTTAACCATACGTACCATTTCAATAGAAGGAACACGATCAATTACTAATTGCGCTAATTCATTTTCCAGTAATGTCGGTGCACCAAAGCTTGTCCCTTTTTCCGTTATTTCTTTTAACTTGGAGACTACTCGGTCATCCGCATGACCTAAAATTAATGGCCCCCAACTTAAAACATAATCAATGTATTCATTGCCATCAATATCATATATTTTGGATCCTTTACCAGATTCCATATAGATCGGGTTCATGCCTACCGATTTAAATGCTCGAACAGGTGAATTAACCCCTCCCGGCATTAAGCTGACCGATTCTTTATATGCATCAACCGATTTCTGATTTTCACGCATAAGAGCTACCTCCTTATTTATTTTGAAGCCATTTGGCCACATCTTTTGCAAAATACGTAATAATAATATCCGCTCCAGCTCGTTTCATGGATGTCAGTTTCTCTAAAACGATCGCTTGTTCATCAATCCATCCTTTGAGACTAGCCGCTTTGACCATTGAATATTCGCCACTTACATTATAAGCAACTACTGGGACAGGATGTTGATTCTTCACTTCTCGAATGATATCCATATAGGATAATGCAGGTTTAACAATTAAAAAGTCTGCACCCTCTTCGATATCAGATGCCGCTTCACGCATTGCTTCTAATCGATTTGCAGGATCCATTTGATAGGTCTTTCTGTCACCGAATTGTGGAGTACTTTCTGCTGCATCACGAAATGGACCATAAAAAGCGGAAGCATATTTAACTGCATAAGACATAATCGGAATATGCTTAAACCCTGACTCATCCAGCCCTTTACGAATTTCAGCTACAAATCCATCCATCATATTCGATGGTGCAATAATATCGGCTCCAGCTTCAGCTTGCGTAACCGCCGTTTTTACATGCAGTGGTAATGATTTGTCATTGTCAACATCCTGATTTTCAATCACACCACAGTGGCCATGGGATGTATATTCACAAAGACAGGTATCCGCAATAACTAGCAGTTGATCGGTCTTCTGTTTGATCTGTCGAATGGCCAGTTGAACAATACCATTTGGGTCATAGGCACCTGAACCGACTTCATCTTTCTCTTTCGGAACCCCGAATAACAGGATAGACGGAATACCTAGTGATAATAACTCTTCCACTTCTTCATCGAGGTGATCAAGTGATACTTGAAATACTCCTGGCATTGAACTTACTTCATTTTTAATATTTTCCCCTTCGACAACGAATAACGGGTATACTAAATCATCTACCTTTAAATCTGTTTCACGCACAAATCGTCTCATAACACTAGAGTTTCTTAAGCGACGATGACGATCAAATTGTGTTTTTGCCATTATGCATCACCTTTTCTTATGTAATCAATATAAACCTCTACCATGTTCTCAACTGTAAATGTTTCCGGATAGAGAATATCGCAGAATGATCGTTCACGTAATGCCTCTGCTGTTGTTTCTCCAATCGCAATAGTCAACAAACTATTTTTAGCTTGTTCAAACAGGTGAGGCTTCAAAAATTGTTGAAAAGCATCAACGGTTGATGGACTAGTGAAAAATACCGCATCAACTTGAGATACTGCTTTGTTTAACAAAGATTTTGATTGCTCATTTTTTATTGTACGATAAATCACGATTTTTTCAAAAGATACTCCTGCTTCCTTGAGTAATTCAGGAATTTCTCTTCTGGCATTTTCGCCACAAATAAGCGCAATCCGTTTCGTACTATTTTCATTTAAAAACTCTTCGACCATAGCTTTACCACTGTAGGTGGAAGGTTGAAAATCAACGGCATAACCATAATGAGCTAATGATCTTGCTGTTTTTTCACCGACAGCTGCAATTTTATTTTTTACTTGAATACCAAGCGTAGTTATATATTGATGAAAAAAGCGGACTGTATTCACACTTGTAAAGAATAGCCAATCAAATGAAGCAAGATTGGTCAATTGACTGCGATTTACATCATCATCTATTGCCTCAAAACAAAGGAGCGGTACACGTTCACAACTAGCACCATACCCTTCAAGTAATTGGATCAAGGGCAAGGCTTGTCTCGCTTCCCTTGTCACCATTACTCTCTTCCCCTTTAAAGGCAGACTCATCCCTGATTCTCCTCGATTGCTTCATCTACCAGTTTCTGCGCACCTTGAGCTTGCAATTTTTCGGCTGCTTCTTTCCCAACCTGTTGTGGGTCATTCCCTCTTATTGTTTCTTTTAATATCGTATTACCATCACTACTTGCCACTAATGCAGTTAATACAACCTCATCACCATCAAGGTATGCATAGCCACCAATCGGTACCTGACAACCGCCATTTAATAAATGCAAGAAGGTGCGTTCCGCTGTTACCGTTTTTTCCGTGTAAGCATCATTAATTTTTTCTAATAATGCTAATAGCTCTTGGTCATCTTCTCTACATTCAATTGCTAAGGCACCTTGTCCAACGGCAGGTACACAAACATCTGGTTCTAAATATTCTGTAACAATCTCTTCACTCCAGTTCATTCGTTTTAACCCTGCTGCTGCCAAAATAATCGCATCGAAATTCTCTTCTTTTAACTTACGCATTCTTGTTTCAATATTTCCACGAATCCATTGAATTTTCAGATCTGGTCGTGCAGCAAGAATTTGCGATCCTCTGCGCAAACTACTTGTTCCGACAACCGCCCCAGCCGGTAAATCTGCTAATTTGATATGATTATTGGAGATGAAAGCATCTCGATGATCTTCTCGAACAGGAATGGAACCAATCATCAATCCCTTTGGCATTACTGCAGGCATGTCTTTCATACTATGTACAGCAAAATCTATTTCTTTGTCATACATTGCTTTTTCAATCTCTTTTACAAAAAGTCCTTTACCTCCGACTTTCGAAAGTGTGACATTAAGAATTTGATCCCCTTTTGTCACAATCTTTTTAATTTCAAATTGGTATTTATCACCCGCATGCTTCTTTAATTGCTCAATAACCCATTCTGACTGAGTCAATGCTAAATTACTTCTTCTTGAACCTACGACAATTTTACGCAAGCTAGTTGCCTCCTTTGTGTTTTGTTACATATGAAAGTTCGATAAACTGTTAAACAGGAAAAAGTTGATTAATAAAACGAGAAATGCGAATATATTCCAGCTTAAAATAGCTTTACCTTGATACCCTTTTTGAATTCGCATGTATAAATAACCAGCATAAATGGCGAACACAATGATGGAACCTAGTGTTTTACTGTCACCCCAGTAAAACTCCGTGTTCGTCATGTAAGCCCATACGACACCTAGAATAATCGATAGCAATAGTAGCGGTTCACCCAATCCAATCAATTGAAATGCTCTTTTCTCCAATCCTTCTAAGTCTTGGAATCTTCGTAACCATTTATACCCTTTTTTCTGTTTAAGAAATTTATATTGCATATAGTATAAACAAGCTAAAATAAACGAAATGGTAAACAGACCATAGGATACGAGCGCAAGTACAATATGCGCAAAAAGCATTTCATCTAATACCAATGGGATCTGGGTAGAATCCGTGATTTGCATCGATCGTAATGTATGGATAATCATGATAAAAAAGCCAAATACACTGATAAAGAACATAAAAAACTCAAGTCGGAACATCCGATGAACGATTAACGAAAACGTAATAATAATCCAGGTATACGTATATAGCCCGTCATTTAAGGTTTGTATCGGTATACTTGATGTTTTCCAAATTTCTGTTAATAAAAAAATGGTTTGAAAAAGCCAAACCATTGCAAGCAACCAGAAAGCGATACGATTCGCTTTCCGGTTATGGTACAGAAAATCTATAAAATAAATAATAACAGTCAAACCATAGAGTAATAATACACTCTCTTGTAAAAATCTCTCTTCGAACATATTGGGAAAACCACCCGATTAATGTGTCGACACATTTTGTAGTTTCTGTATAATGCTATCCTTATTTTTTTCAAAAGTAATCACTTTGTCATTTTCTGTTTTTCTCACTTCTTCTTTGACACGGTCTTCAATATCAAAGATTTGCATAAATAAGGCTAATGCTTGCTCTGCGTTTTTTTGACCTGCAAATTCTTTCGCCTGCAAGATAGGTTGTTTTAATAATTGATTGACGATACTTTTTGTGTGTTTATTTAACACTTTACGTTCACGTTCTGTTAGGTTAGGCATTTTGCGTTCAATACTTTTCATAGTCTCTTGTTGAATCGATAATGCTTGTTCACGTAATGCAGTAATAACTGGTACAACACCAAGTGTTTGTAACCATTCATTGAATGCAACAATTTCTTCTTCAATCCACAGTTCAATAACTTCGGCCGCTTCTTTTCGAGCCTCCAGATTAGCATCCACCACATTTTGGAGATCATCGATATCATACAAGAACACATTATCTACAGATTCCAAAGCTGGATCTAAATCTCTTGGTACAGCAATATCAACGAGAAATAACGGACGACCTTTACGTTTTTTTTCTACACGTTGATACAGATCTTTAGTAATCATGTAGTCATTCGCTCCCGTAGAGCTGATCACAATATCAGCTTGCACCAAAGTGTTCTCAAGCTCAGCAGTTGATTTTGCGACCCCATTAAATTGGCTTGCCAGTTGTTCTGCCTTCTCCACGGTACGATTCACAACGGTTACTTGCTCTGCCCCAGAACCATAGATGTTTTTGGCAGCTAATTCACCCATTTTGCCAGCACCAATAATGACAATATGTTTTTCTTGCAAATCAGTAAAAATCTTTTTGGCTAGTTCTACCGCTGCATAGCTCACAGATACAGCATTATCATTGATTGATGTTTCTCGTTGGCTTTTTTTACCGATCGTTATTGCTTGCTTAAATAGCTCATTAAATATAGTACCAGTCAATTTTCGTTTTTGCGCATCTAAAAAGATTTGCTTTACTTGACCGAGAATTTGCGTTTCCCCCATCACCATGGACTCTAATCCACAGCTTAAGCGGAATAGATGTTCCACTGCTGCTTCGTTTTCATACATGATCAGGTGTGGTGCGAATGCGTCCTTTTCAATATCAAACCAGTCGGCCAAAAACTGTTTGATAAAATATCTTCCTGTATGAAGTTGATCAACTACCGCATAAATTTCCGTGCGATTACAAGTAGAAATAATGACATTCTCTAAAATGCTTTTTCTGCTGTTTAATTCTGTCATTGCATCAGTAACCGTATCCTCACGGAATGCGAGCATTTCTCTCACTTCAACAGGAGCTGTTTTATAATTTATACTCGCTGCTAAAATATGCACTGTATCTACCCCCAAAAAAGCAAAAGCCTAACACATAAGTATTATTATTATAACATGTTTTCATGTCGAAATCGTGATGATTTTATGAACAGTTTATTAATCATCTATGATAGAATGAAAGTTGTTGTTATGTGATTTTGAATTCAATAGTACTTTATCATATTCAATATATTTTATCAAGAAAATGAATCTAAATTAATAATAATTATAATCTAGGAGTGTTTATCTTTGAAAAATAATGGTCTTGTAGCTTATTTATTGATTGGAATCGGAATCTTTTTCTTACTTAGGGAATTACGTCTCCCTATCTTTACCGATTTCTACTCATGGCCTACTTTATTCATTTTGGTAGGGGCAGCCTTTCTCATTCATGCTTTTTCAGCTAAAGATTTTAAAAATGTTTTTCCCGGTATTCTTTTGCTTGGACTAGGGATCCATTTTCACGCTCTTACCCATTATCCATTTTGGATTGATCATTGGGGAATGTATACCATAATTATCGGTATAGCTTTTTTAGCTCGTGCTGCTAAAACGAAAAAGGGGTTTATTCCTGGTGTCATATTATTAATTATTTCCGGTTTTGCCATCTTCGCTGATAATCAGCCAGGTTGGTTTAGCTGGATCCATCAGCTTATGAGCTGGATTGAACGTTTTTGGCCAGTAGTTTTAATTGGATTAGGTTTGTATTTGCTGTTGAAAAAAAAATAATATGTGCTATGATAGCTATGCTTTCTGAATACAGAAGCCTTTGAAAATATAGAGAGAAAAGAAGGTGAAAGTATGAAGAACTATTTGGCTTATTTCGTTACCTTAATCGGAGCGAGCTTTTGGGGTTTGACAGGCTTATTTGTGGATGGATTGTATAACGAAGGATTTACTGCATGGGAAATCGTCGCAATCCGTTTAACTGTTTCTACCATCATTTTAATGCCGCTTATCGCCATTCTTGCTCCAAGGAAGTTACGAATTCAATGGAAACATATCCCTCACTTTATCGGACTAGGGGTATGTAGTATTGTTTTTTTCAATTGGTGTTACTTTACAGTGATGAAACAGACGTCACTATCCATAGCCGTCGTACTATTGTATACTGCTCCTGTTTTTGTTACCATATTGTCTAAATATTTCTTTCAAGAAACCATTACAAACAGAAAAATTACCTCACTAGTATTGACGATTTTTGGTTGTTCACTGGCTATTCAACTAATACCAATTGGAAATATGCAAATTCCATTTATTAGTATCGTATTGGGCTTATTGTCTGCCTTTTTCTGTGGTTTATACAGTATTATTGGTAAACAAGTTAGCAGGCACTATAATTTTCTTACAACAACCGTTTATGCGTTATGTATGGGAAGTATTTTTATTTTACCAACTAGTAAGTTATGGGAGAAGACAGAGGCTTTTCAATCAGCTGAAGTCTGGCTGAATATCGGCGGAATCGTTATTATATCCACGATTGGAGCCTATACACTTTATACATTTGGACTTACTCGCATCGAATCAAGTAAAGCTGCCATTCTAGGAGCTATGGAGCCGATCATTGCTGTATTGATTGGTGTGATTATTTTTAATGACAACTTACAATTTTTACAAGTTATCGGAATAATATTAGTAATCAGCGCAGCATTCCTAACTGTTTACCATAAGCGAAGAAAAATTACGAAAACCGAGCAATAACGCTCGGTTTTTTGTTTATGTCTTATAATTTTCAACTTTTACAACCTTTTGATAGACACTTTTTTTAATTTCTTATGCTTGTTTTCTTTCAAGAGCTTTAAGATAAATACTTTTTCGATTTCTGATTTTACTTGAGATAATTAGATAAATAACTCCACACGTGCTCTTTTCCTTCACTGGTTTCAGCGGAAAAAGGAATGACACTATCTTCAGAATCAAGTTCAAGTGTATCAATCACTCTTTTTAAGTGGGTTGCTTTTTTGTTTTTAGGAATTTTATCCAGTTTCGTTGCGATCACTAATACAGGGATCTCATAATACTTAAGAAAATCATACATCATCACATCATCTTCTGTTGGTTTATGACGGATATCGACAATCAACACAGTCAGTCTCAATGTATCACGGAGCGAGAAATATTCTTCCATCATCTTACCCCATTTTTCTCGCTCTTTCTTTGATACTTTGGCATAGCCATAACCAGGGACATCCACGAAGTAAAAGGCATCATTAATATTATAAAAATTTAATGTTTGCGTTTTTCCTGGCTTTGAAGATGTTCGAGCTAAATTTTTCCGATTGATCAATTTATTGATAAAAGAGGATTTCCCTACGTTTGAACGGCCGGCTAAGGCAATTTCCGGCCAACGATCCTTTGGATATTGCTTTTCGGACACCGCACTAATGACGATTTCAGCTTTATTGACTTTCATCGTTCTCCCCCAATAATGCATATTCTAATACTGTATCTAAATGATCAACCGGAACAAATGTTAAACCTTCCCGAACACTTTCAGGTATATCTTCCAAATCTTTTTTATTATCTGCTGGAATAATAATGGTTGTAATACCTGCTCTATGTGCACTTAATGATTTTTCTTTTAGCCCACCAATTGGCAGTACTCGCCCTCTTAAAGTAATTTCTCCTGTCATCCCTACTTCTTTTCGAACTGCTCTTCCCGTCAAAGCGGAGATCAGTGCCGTTGCCATCGTAATCCCAGCTGATGGTCCATCTTTTGGTGTAGCACCCTCTGGAACATGAATATGAATGTCATATTTTTCATGGAAATCCGGATCTATTTTTAATTGATCTGCTCTTGAACGAATATAACTGAAAGCAGCCTGTGCTGATTCCTTCATAACATCGCCCAACTTACCAGTTAATGTTAGTTTACCTTTCCCTTTTGAGATACTAACTTCAATCGATAAAATGTCGCCACCCGCAGCGGTATAGGCTAATCCTGTGGCAGCACCAATTTGATTTTCTTCCTCCATCATACCATAGCGGAATTTTGGCTTACCTAAAATCGTTTCTAATTGTTTTTCGGTAACGATGACGCGGTGTTTTTCACCAGAAACAATGATTTTAGCTGCCTTTCTGCAAATAGAAGCTAGTTGCCGTTCCAAACCACGTACACCCGCTTCTCTCGTATACACACGAATAAGCTTTAATAAGGCTTCATCACGCATCTGCATATGCCCTTTTTTTAGACCATTTTCTTTTAACTGTTTCGGCAATAAATGTTGTTTAGCAATGTGTAATTTTTCTAATTCGGTATAGCCTGCAATCGAAATAACTTCCATTCGATCCAACAACGGTCTTGGTACCGTAGCTAAATTATTTGCAGTAGCAATAAACATAACATTGGACAGGTCATACGTTTCTTCCAAGTAATGGTCACTGAAGGTATTATTTTGCTCAGGATCTAATACTTCCAACATAGCAGCGGAAGGATCTCCGCGGAAATCATTAGACATTTTATCAATTTCATCTAACAAAAAGACTGGATTAATGGTTTCAGCTTTTTTCATACCTTGGATAATGCGGCCTGGCATTGCACCAACATAGGTACGGCGGTGTCCTCGGATTTCCGCTTCATCACGGACACCCCCTAGTGATATCCGGACAAAATGACGATCAATCGATCTTGCCACAGATCTAGCTAGAGATGTTTTACCAACACCTGGTGGTCCAACTAAGCAAAGAATCGGTCCTTTCAATGAATTGGTTAGCTGTTGAACTGCTAAATACTCTAGAACACGTTCTTTAACCTTTTCTAATCCATAATGATCTTCATCTAGAATTTTTTCGGCATGGTTTATATCCAGGTTATCCTCTGTTTCCTCTGTCCAAGGTAATGACAGTACCCAATCAATATAATTACGGATCACAGAACTTTCAGCTGAGCTTTGTGGCACTCTTTCATATCGGTTTAATTCTTTTTCTACCAGTTCCACAATACGTTCAGGCAAGTCTTTTTCCTCTAGCTTTTTTCTTAATGCTGCTAATTCACCTGTCTTACCGTCTTTATCACCTAGTTCACTTTGGATGGCTTTCATCTGTTCCCGCAAGTAATATTCTTTTTGGGTTTCTTCCATCGATTTTTTAACACGTTGTCCGATTTTTCGTTCTAATTCTAATACTTCTTTTTCGTTAGAGATGATTTCCAATAACTTCCGAAGACGTTTCGCAACATCTAACGTTTCCAGTACTTCTTGCTTGTCTGACATCTTTAAGGTTATATGTGAAGCAACAAGATCAGCAAAACGGCTAGGATCCTCAATATCTGTCACACTTGCCAACGTTTCTTTGCTGACTTTCTTTGAAATTTTAGTGTAATGCTCAAATTGCTCTAACAATGCACGCATTAACGCATCTTCTTCAGCTTTTTTCTGATGTATATCTTCCACTTCTTCAATTTCAACAAAAAATTGTTTTTCTTCATTAATAAATTGTTGAATTTCAGCACGGTACAACCCTTCTACTAAGACTCTCATCGTTCCATTCGGTAATTTTAGCATTTGGTTAACTTTCGCAACCGTACCAATCGTATTAATATCATCTGTTTTCGGTTCATCTATGGCGCTTTCTTTTTGAGCAGCAAGAAATATGTGCTGATCATTCATCATTGCTTTCTCTAACGCTTGAATCGATTTTTCTCGCCCTACATCCAGATGAATCACCATACCTGGAAATACAATTAACCCTCTTAATGGTAATAATGGAATATGTATAAAATTTGATTCTGTCATATGGCACCTCCGTCAAAGCTACTAGTTCTTATGTATCCAAACAAAAAGTAATCACTATATCTGTTGGCGAAAGCGTTCGTTTCATACTATAGCCAATAAAATGATATGCATAATACCTAGTACCATTGAATGTTTCTTCTGTTGTTATAAGTTTAAAGAAGTTTCGTTTTTTTGTAAATCTAAAAGTACTTTTTATTAGTTTTACCTATGGTGATAAAACAATACAAAATCCCTTGTTGAACAACAAGGGATTTTTTCTGCAATATTGTGCTGTCATATATCACGGCCAGCTCTGGCGCCCTATTTACGCACTTTCTTTTGGAGATTCAAGGTCGAGAACTGTTCCATCTTCATGGACTAATTTTGGACGACCATTTTCTTGTGTAACTGTTTCTTTCGTGATGATACACTTCTTAATATCTTCACGGGATGGCAGTTCAAACATAACATCTAACATAATGCCTTCGAGGATAGATCGTAAACCACGAGCACCTGTTTTTCTTTCAATTGCTTTTTGAGCAACAGCTTCCAGTGCACCCTCTTCAAATTCCAATTCAACGTCATCAATTTCGAAAAGCTTATTAAACTGTTTTACTAAAGCATTTTTTGGTTTTGTTAAAATATCCACTAGTGCTTTTTCGTCCAGTGGCTCTAAGCTTCCGATAACTGGCAGACGTCCAATAAATTCTGGAATTAAACCAAAGCGTAATAAATCCTCAGGAAGTACTTTTGAAAGCAGCGTTGCTTTATCTAATTCCTGGTTGTCAGCGTCAGCACCGAAACCAATAACTTTCTTACCAAGTCGACGCTTCACGATCTGTTCAATACCATCAAATGCTCCACCACAAATGAATAAAATATTAGTAGTGTCAATTTGAATAAATTCTTGATGTGGATGCTTTCTTCCACCTTGTGGAGGTACACTAGCTGTTGTGCCTTCAAGAATTTTTAATAATGCCTGTTGCACACCCTCACCAGAAACATCACGTGTAATGGATGGGTTCTCTGATTTACGAGCAACTTTATCAATTTCATCAATGTAGATAATACCTTTTTCCGCTTTTTCAACGTCATAATCAGCTGCTTGAATAAGCTTTAATAAGATATTTTCAACGTCTTCCCCTACATAACCTGCTTCTGTTAATGATGTTGCATCTGCTATAGCAAACGGCACATTTAAAATACGTGCAAGTGTTTGAGCAAGTAACGTCTTACCACTACCCGTAGGACCAATCATTGCGATATTACTTTTCGCCAATTCTACGTCATCTTTCGATTTTGGTGAATTGATACGTTTATAATGATTGTATACGGCTACTGATAAGTTTTTCTTTGCCTTTTGCTGTCCGATAACGTAATCATCTAGAATTTCACAGATTTCTTGTGGTTTTGGAATATCCTTATATTCCACTTCTTCTTCTGTACCTAATTCCTCTTCCACAATCTCTGTACAAAGTTCAATACATTCATCACATATATAAACACCTGGTCCAGCGACTAGCTTACGAACCTGGTCTTGGCTTTTTCCACAGAATGAACATTTCAATTGACCTTTTTCTTCATTAAATTTATACATGACATTCACCCCTTGTTCAAAAAATATCTCCTGTAATTCATAAAAACGATTAAACACTTTTCGTCTTTAGGCAATCATATCAAATTGTTCCAAAATAAAAAAGTAATACACTTTTTCACGTTTGTAAAGAGTATCAGTCTTTTAAGTCGATTACAAATAGTTTGCCTTTTATAGGAGAAGAGTTTTCTTTATGTATATGTTAGTCTTACCAAATGTATATCCTTCTATTTCATTCATCAATTATTTGTGTAAAAAAAATGGGGCTGTATAGTTTGGCAGGATGAAGGTTAGAAAACAAGGTACGGGATTACGCACCTTGTTTTCTTATACTGTTTATTTTGATTTGCTATTATCTACAAGGACATCAATTGCTTTTTTGAATTTCAAGTCTTCTTGAAGAGCTGAAGTGTTTCCACCAAGCGCTTGTTTGATTTGATCCACTTCCATATTGTACATAGAAGCCATAGACTCTAATTCTTTTTCGACATCTTCATCTGTTACTTCAACATTCTCAGCAGCAGCAATTGCTTCTAATGTCAAGTTTGTTTTCACGCGTTTTCCAGCATCTTCTTTCATTTGCTCTTTTAACGCATCTTCATCTTGACCAGAGAATTGGAAGTACATGTCTAATGTCATGCCTTGCATTTGTAATCTTTGTTCAAATTCTTGAAGCATACGATCTAATTCAGATTGTACCATTGCTTCTGGAATTTCCACTTCCGCATTTTCAGACGCTTGTTGAACTAAAGATTCACGTTTGTTAGCATCAGCTTCGTTTTCTTTCTGTTCTTGAAGACGTTTCTTTGTTTTTTCTTTTAACTCGTCAAGTGTTTCTACTTCCTCGTCCACGTCTTTAGCAAATTCATCATCCAATTCTGGAAGTTCTTTTGCTTTAATTTCATGGATTTTCACTTTGAAAGTAGCATCTTTTCCAGCTAAGTTCTCTGCATGGTATTCTTCAGGGAAAGTAATCTCTACGTCTAATTCTTCTCCTGCTTTCTTACCAACTAGTTGTTCTTCGAAGCCTGGAATGAAAGAGCCAGAACCAATTTCTAATGAATGGTTATCCGCTTGACCACCCTCAAATGCTTCTCCATCAACAAAGCCTTCAAAATCGATTACAGCAGTATCACCATTTTCGATTTCGCCTTCTTCTTTCACAACAAGTTCAGCTTGTTGTTCTTGTTGCTTTTTGATTTCTTCTTCTACATCTTCATCTGTAACTTCTGTGCTTACTTCTTCTACTTCAAGTCCTTTGTAATCGCCAAGTTGCACTTCAGGCTTCACAGTAACTTTAGCAGTAAAAATAAGGTTTTTACCTTTTTCGATTTGTTCGATATCCACTTCTGGCTGATCTACTGGTTCGATTCCAGTTTCCTCTACTGCATTTGTGTATTCACCAGGAAGAATAATATCTACAGCATCTTGGTATAATGATTCTACACCAAAACGTTTTTCGAACATCCCTCTCGGCATTTTACCTTTACGGAAACCAGGTACTTGTACTTGTTTTACAACCTTCTTAAAGGCCTGGTCTAAAGCACTATCGAATTTGTCTGCATCTACCTCTACTGTTAAGACGCCGACATTACCTTCTTGCTTTTCCCATTTTGCTGTCATTCTAAATTCCCTCCAACATAAAAAAATCTGTATATTTGACGTTCATTCAATATACCATCCTATAATAGACCGAACGCAAATTGCAACCATCTTATTATAACATAATTGCATTTGCTTTCAATAATAATAACGTATGTAGTATTTTTTTTGCAATGAATTTTATCACCAGGCATTAAACGTCTAAAATTGTTCCATAAAGTGTCTCTGATATATCAATCATTTTCAAATAATGTTCCTTGATAACAGAAACCTGGCGATCGTCTTCTTCGCCGAATAATTGGAAACTTCTGCTAACGTAATACACCAACGACTCCGCTAAAAGTTGATAGTTTTCCTTTTGTGGTAGAAAAGGGGTGTATACATATGCAAAACGTTCTAATATGAATTGAATCATTTGAAATTTGGTAGGGTCTTGTTGTTGTACATGATCTAACCAATGGGTAACACCTGTTATAAAGGAAACAGGTAAAATATCGTCCAATTCTTTTATATGTATTTCATCTGTCAATTGAAACTTTTCTATATGTATCGGCTGATCTGGTTGTACTTTCTGATAATATTCTAATAACGCCGTCTTTACCACTGGATGAATTTCCGGATTCTTTAACATCCCTCTAAAAAAAGTTTTATCGTGATATACCTCCAACTGGAGTAAGCGCTTCACCATATACCATTGCTGACGGTCATTTTTCTGTTCAATTGCTTCCTCTAACTGTTTCTGAACTTCTATGTATGATTTTTTATCTTCCTGTTGCTGTAATTCTTTACTTAGCTGATACATATGTCGTAATTGATCTCTAATATGAGAAGGAATATTTGTTTGCGTTAAAGCCTCATCAATTAGAAACATCACTTCATTATACTTGCTTGACTGAAATAATAATGTGGCATAAATATGTACATAAGAAGCAAAATAATCATCTTTCTTGGTGATTAGTTCTTCACATAAATCTTCCGCTTCATCATGCATGTTAAGTTCCATCATGCATATTAATTTACCAGTCATTACTTCATGTGACCGGACACCATTTTCCGTTAATTGATGAAAAAAGTCATAAGCTTCTTGAAAACGATTTTCCTGCATTGCTGTTTTCGCTTTACCTTCTAAATTATCCTTCCATTTAGGAAAAATAATAATGTTTTCCCTTTCTTCCTCCATTATCTCACCTGCCTTTCCTTATGATAGTAGATACTATTATAAAGTTTATTCTAATATTACTCAAGCATCAGATATAGCGAAAGACTGGATAAATTTTGGTTGTTCATAATGATCGTGGGCAAGAGCTTTTTAACAAACTTATTCTTCTTGAAAGTCTTTCATAATAATTGGAATTTGCTTTAGATCGGCAATAATAAAGTCTGCACTATCACATGTAACACCAGAAGTATATTTCCAAATCGTATACATACCAACTCGTTTCGCAGCATTTATATCATTTTCGGGGTGATCTCCAACAAAAAAACAATCATTAGGCTGTACTTGCAAATGTTGTAAAGCTTTTTCGAAAATTTTAGCGTTTGGCTTTTTTATCCCTTCTAACTCTGAGATTAAAATGATTGAAAAATATTTATCAATTTCTAAAGCATTAATACTATGCCTTTGAAATGTGCCTTTTCCATTTGTGATCAGCCCGAGTTTTATGTTCATATTCTTTAATCTGTTCAGCATTTCATGTAGATTAGAGAATGGTTTACAACTATAACAAAACCGACTTATATAATCATCTAACAACTCTATCCATGTTAAATCCGTAATCGTGAATTCTTGAACTAACTGTTCGTACACTTTATCCTTCCAGACCATCTCTCTGTTATCCAGTTCGATAAAACGATTTATATACAAGTCTTTATCTATATGTTGTAAAGCTTTATAATATTTATTATATTGATTTTCAGCAAAAATATTTATCGACGAATCTCGGTCTAGCAAAGTGCCGTCTAAATCGAATAAAACAGCTTTGATTGTGATTGATCATCACCAGCCTTTTTCTTCTTATTATAACAAATAAAGCAAATAAAATTTTAACCGAAATGAGGTGAATTTGGTGTTACTTCAACACCATTTTAAAAATGAAATTACACCAACTAACATACCTATTTATTTTGTTAACTGGATTATCCATTGGCATTCATCAAGCTTTGGAACACACTTTCACGCAAATAACCATGATTATTTTTATCATTATTACTTGCCTATTAGTTGTGAAGGATCTGCGCAATCCCTCGAATGATAAAAAATAATCCAATAGTCATGTATTCCCCCGCACAGATACTTAGAAAGTTGATACTCCTTAAAAAGCCATTTACTCCATTCTTTTTATAAAATTTAGTATCTGTATGTCCCCCATCATTCCGATGGTTTCTTTATTAATGAGAAATGATTCCCATACATGTTTTTATCCAATCTCCAAAAAATATGAGAGGCTATATAAAGCCAACATATCTTTCGGAGGTGTTTAGGGTGAGAAATATACAATGGCTATCTGTACTTGGTTCCATCGGAGTCGGTATTGCTGCATATAGTATGATGAATGGTCGAGGGCAAGGACAAGCTCAAAGATTACTTTCCAATGTAACAAATATGGGTAATCAAGGTAGATAATAACTTATTTAGAGGACCTCACCTTTAGTTAGGTCCTCTAAATAAATGAGAAATATAATCCAATAAATCTTTTACATAATATTAACTAAAAAGCTATTACTGATCAGTTCTAGTTACATTTCACCTCTACTCTAATTTGTTACTGTCTAGAAAAAAATTGTTTAGATCATCTCTTAATCGATTTATTTCGAATTAGGATGGCAGCTGTCCATTACAACTTTTGAAAATATAACATAGTATGCATTATCTGAGTTTAAGGAGGTGTTTCTTCCGATGAGTGGATATGGAGCTGGTTACGGTGGAGGTTTTGCATTAATTGTAGTATTGTTCATCCTCTTAATTATTATTGGTGCTTCCTTCGGTGGTGGTTACGGCTATTAATTAATTGATTGAATTAGTGTATCGCACAATTTATAACCTCCTTTGCAGATACAGATGGGCGCCCGTCTGTATCTCATTACATAAGTTACATATTTTTTATTTCTATCCTACCATCAGCATACAATCTTGAACGGTCATCCTCAAAAAGATTGTAGTAGTAAAGAGGAGATGGCGATCTGAAATAACTAAAAAACAGTCAAATACCGGATCATTATCTGTTGCTAACATATTTCGTAAATGTTTATTTTCTATGTTATGTTGTACATGTTAGGAGGAATAAAATGAAAAGGATAATAACGTCTGTAATTGCACCATGTATCCTTTACTTTTCTTTTTTAACATTCGATGCAATAGCTGGTTCCAGGTTTACCTTTTTCTCAGAAGCTCCATACTTAATAAGATTATTTATAGTTTATTGGTATTCGTTCCCTTTTTTCTTATTTATCGGAATACCTGCATCTATAATAATTGATAAAATCAATAGAGGAATGCGTTGGGTTAATTATGCTATCGCCGGCGGTATCGTTGGTTTAGTCATGAAGATTATAAACATAATAGAGGGTTATCCAATATTGTATGATTTAGGTACTTTTATTGTCTATCCAGGCTCTAGCGTTATTTTTTATTTATCACTAAAGAGTTTGGAAATTATTTTTACAAAAGCGTTCGGAGAGCACATATCTTCAGCTATCCATTAGTCTTTGATTTTTATGGATCTAAATTGAGATAGTCTTGACTGGCGTTTTTGGGTTCTTTGTCAAATGTGGTGGTGTAGTTTTATCTAC
>NZ_WJID01000056.1:0-47651 GCF_010994055.1 Gracilibacillus thailandensis
TAAATGCCAATTGCTACATTTTTAGTATGCCATAAACAACTAGGTTAAGTACTTTATTTGTGCTAATGTTGTTAGGATTGTTAGTGGGTAATTCTGTATATGCTAGCGATAGTGAAACATCACAAAATTTAGAAGTAGATGTTGATAGTGCTTGGGAAGATTTTGACAACGGAAATTCACCAAAAGTCGAAGAAGGTATTATAAGTTCAAGAGAGGATGAACCCGGAGAAATTTCTACTCAAGCCTTTAAAACTTTAGCTACTGGTAAAGTATCATTGTCTAGATCTTCAAATGAAATAACTGCTACTGCTACAACTACGCGTAAGTCTGCTCTAGTTAGTTTAAGTGCCACTGTAAGTATGCGAATTCCGGGCATGTCACCTATAGATGGATCCACAGATAAATCCTACATGTTTGGAAAGGCTGAATCTTCTGTATCAACAGAGACATCACATGACCAAGTTTATGAAGCTATCGGTATACATACTGCGAGTGATCACACAGGAATTTACGAACTCAGAACTTGGAATGCTGGTTAAGTCGAACTAGATGATATAATAGTTTATGCTTAACCTAAATGAGAAAACTTAAATTATAAATACGAGGTGTCTATTTTGGGCACCTCGTATTTATTATAATTATTACATTATAAGTCTTGTTGAATCATTTCATATATGTTATGAATTTGGATTGCTTTGATTTAAGAATATATGGAGGTTATCTTTATGAAATATAAAAAGCCTTTATATTTTATAATGATTATTATATTTGTGGTTGGAATTGTTGGATGTACTCCATCACGCACAGATATTGATAGTTTGAATAATAAAGATGATATAGTAGAGTTGAATGAAGGAGATAAGAGTGTAGAGGTATTGAATCGAATGGATTTAACTAAATCAAGCAATAGTCATACACGTAATAATTCTTCCTATAGATCCTATAAGGGTTTTATATTTGATGAGAATCACTTAGAGGTCATAAAGTTAAGAAATGAAAATGAAACATTTAAGTTTGTAAAGTTAGATAGTGATAACTCTACATTATCTGGTAAATTAAAATTTGAGAATAATACAAATGAAAGTATGCAAATTAGGTCTCTATTTTTACAAGGAAATAAAAATGTGAAAATTAAACCAATAAGTTTAGAAAGATGGAGCAAGGGTATTTTTTATGAAATTCCAGCTAAAACTTCAGTCAGTATTCAAATTGAAATTAATGTAAATAAAAATGACATGAATGAACTGACCTTTTTTCCTTTTGAGATGAATACTGATCCTGATTTTTATAACGGAATAAATATAGCTGCAAATCGCTATTATATGGAAGGTGAAAATAGTAATAGAGAAGATGAAGAAATAAGCAAACATTCATTTAATTTAACGGATGGCGAAGAGATGAAATATCCCACACCAGTCTGGGTAAATCAAGATAAAGAAGAGTTGGAACTCATAAATAAAAATGGGGCAATTTTATCAAAAGAAAAAATAAGGGCACTAAGGTTCGATGCAGTTCCTTACGATACTATTGTTGATATAATATTATTAGATGAATTTGGTAATACGGAAATACTAGAAGAGAATAAAGAATTAAAAAAAGATAAAAATAACTTTGTGGATTTTGGGGAGAATATCATAGATAATTTCTATGATAATGATGGTAATAGAAAATTTATTTTAGTTCTTAATAATCGTGAAAATGAAATGCTCTCAGACGTACTAGCTTTTGGGAATAAAAAGAGTCCATTTCCGACAAGTTTTCAAAGAATATTAGAGATATACCCTCTTGCTAAATAAAGTTTACACCGGCAGAATTTATTACAAGTGTAGTTAATTGTCTTCTCGAAAAATGATAAATAGGTATATTATATAAAAACAGTAGAAGAAATTATACATAGTTTGAAAAATCTGTGGGAGTGTGTAATAAAAGCTGTGTAAGTATGAAATGCGGTTTGGTCCCGCATCCATTAGTATAAAGGTGGTTTTCATAACCTTTCTCCGTTTTTTCAATATGCCAAACATCTACGTGCCTATCTTTGATTTCTAAAAAATCTATGATAAGATAGTTTTGCACTCATATCCCTCTCCTTCGTCTATTTTGTCGCGATTATAGAGTAACAGAAGAGGGAGTATGAGTGTATTTTTTGCTTCTTTAGCAACTTCCATCAGTTCAAACTGAACCACATTTTGTATAGAGCCATTTTATCTAGGTGCATAAATCAAAACCACCAGTGTGAACTGGTGGTTTGCTCTGCGGCTGAAACTCTTTGTTGCCGCCTCGGCCTTAAAGCCCCACCGAACGGTTCTCCCTCTTGCACCACACTCACTCACTGATTCTAGAGAATCTCTTATTTCTTTTTTTGTTGACCTGTAAGTGGATCATACTCTTCGAATAATGTTCTTTAAGCTGATTTCTAATGTATTCTTGTATTTGCCTTCTATTCCTCTTCGCCGTACCAGTCCCTCCACCTATCTGGATAAGAAAATTTTTCGTATATAAAGTTAAGTCAAACTATACAGAAGATCAAAATAACTGCCAATGTTTTTCTGAAAATTTAAATTTTTTGGATTTTAAATGGAAGTTTCGTTCACCATATCAGCATTTTGTTAAAAAATCACACCCGTGATATGATATGTGAAGCGAAATAGATAGAGTAGGAGCGTTTATCTTGAATACACAAAAAATAGTTAAAACGTCAATGGAAACAATCCAGTGGTTTATCTTTCTTCTAGCAAGTTCAGTTGCTTTACCAATTGTAATAGGTGGGATATTTGAAATGAGTTTTGCTGAAATAGCTGGACTGATGCAACGGACTTTTTTTGTAGTAGGACTTGCATCTTTTCTGCAAAGTATCATTGGACATAAAATGCCGATTATGGAAGGACCTGCTGGGATTTGGATTAGTATTTTCTCGGTAATGGCCGCTACCGGCTTGCAAAATGGTAGATCACTTGATGGAACGCTTCAGTTATTACAAACAACGATGATATTAACTGGCATATTTTTGTTTATATTTGGTATTTTTAAAATTTCTCAATTCATTTTACCTATCTTTACACCACTTGTTACAGGAACTTTTTTCTTCCTGTTAACAGTGCAGTTAAGTGGCACCTTTTTGGAAGGAATGCTAGGTTTGCAAGGTGAATCGAGCAATATTCAAGTGAAAGAAGCATTGATTGCTACGTTTATCTTTTTAGTAGTTTTGGGTTTATCCTTTTTTGCTAAAGGATGGTTGAAAAATTATTCGATGTTCATTGGGATATTGATTGGATGGATCATTTTTATTCTTGTCGAAGGGGAAGCACCTGTTATTGGGGATGTACAGCTGTTTGCATTGCCAGACGTGTTCGCTTTTGGTATGCCAAGTTTTAATATTAGCGTGATTCCGATTGCATTGTTAATCGCAGTGATATTACTTTCGAATATGATTGCATCGGTAGTTGCGGTTGATCAAGTATTGGGAAATGAAGGGAAGGACCGCCGTAAGGAAATTAATCATGGGACAGCAGTTTTTGGTATCAATCACGGCTTATCAGGCGTTTTCTCTTCGATTGCTAATGTGCCGTTGTCTACTTCTGCTGGGTTTATTGGCTTAACAGGGCAAAAACGAAAAGCACCGTTTATCTATGCATCCTTTTTGTTAATATTGTTTGCCTTTTTCCCGCCTATTGTTGCTTTTATCTCGGCGATTCCGGCACCTATTGCAAATGCAGCGTTAATGGCATCTTTTGTCCAGCTTGTTGGCTTGGCGATACGCAATGTCACGATCCAGCCATTGGATAATAGAAGAATGACAATCTTAGGAGTTGCTTATCTGATTGGAATGGGGACTATGTTTCTACCATCAGAGGTGTTCTCAGAATTTCCACTACTTATACAGAACATTATGAGTAATGGTCTCCTAGTAGGGACAGCACTTGTTATCCTTCTTGAGCAATTATGGCGTGAGTAGAAGGGGAAAAGGACGGGACTACAATTAAGTATCTCCGTCCTGTAATCCAATTTTTTCTTTGAAGTCTATGATGGTTTCATGAGGATAAACTTCTTTTCTCGGAATTTGATAGATGTCTGTGCCTGGTCGGACAGTTTCAGGAACGACGGTGAAAGCCATGTTGAATCCTAGCTTTTGGAATAACTGAATGTTGTTTTCATCAAATGCTCCGTAAGGTGAGGCAAATGCTTGTGTGTTGCCATCGAGGTTAATGATACTTGTTTCTAAATCTTTGCGTACCAACTCATCCGGTTTTCCGATTAAATAAGCGGTGTGATCGTCCATTCTTTTATGAAAATTATAAGTATGGCTTTCGAATTCAAATACATCACATGTATTTTGTATATCTTCAACACTGAGATATTGGTACTTACCAGGTTCATATTTTGCATCATACAAATTGACTACCCCGGTAATAACAAAGCTGACTCCTGTAAAGCCATGTTCACGAAGAATTGGAGCCACTTCCAGAGCATTGTCCTTAAAACCGTCATCAAAAGTCAGGACAATGCTGTGTTTGGGCACATCTATTTTTCCTTCAATAAATGCTTCTAATTCCTTTAAGGTAAGTGTTGTAAATCCCTCATTCTTTAACAATTGCATTTGCATATCAAATTCAGATTTCAGCATTACTGTAGAGACTAAATCACCATTTGTTTCAAGGTGAATATCATCAATTTGATCTTCTTCGATCACGCGGTGATACATTAATACAGTGACTTGCTTTGCTTTATCTTCATCTGAAACATGGAATTGTCGCATTTCATTTCGCCAATTTTGACATTCCAGGATATCAAACCCTTTATCTGCAGGAAAAATATCATTCTCATATAACGCACGTGAGACGTCATCATAATAAAGATTAATAATAAGTGAAAACAGCCCTAAAAAAATCACGGTAAATATGATATTAAATAGATGTTTACGAATCATATGCCACCCTCCTATATTGCATGTTTGTCTTGTCTAACTTCGATAGGAATTGAATGTTGACTATTACCGACCCGTTTAGAAACGTGCCAGCTGTTTTTGTTTCTGAAATACATAAACGTGCCCGTTATAACGAACAGCAAGCCCATCAAACGGTACGTAATAGTTTCGAAAGGAATAAAAACAATTAATTTTTTTAAATGTTTATTAGAATAAATTATTCCAAATCGCTCTCCGACAATAATGGTCACGATACTTTGATAGATGGAAAGAAAGATAGTTACCGAGAACAGAGCCACAGCTACCATGTAATGATTGCTGTTTATAATAAGAGCAATGGGTATTAACATAATTGGAAATACATTCAATGTTCCTAATAGTAATGACTCAAAGATGAAAAAGAAGGATAGACGAAATCCTAATTGACGAAAAAATGATTTTTTAAAATAGAAGACACAATCAACAAATGCTTTTTGCCAGCGAATTCTTTGCTTATAAAGTTCACTAAAGGATTCAGGACATTCGGTGTAGCATATTGCATGGGGAATGAATGCTAATTTGCTATTTCGATAGTTTTTATTTGTCTTTATTAACCTGTGCATTTTTAGTGTAATATCCATATCTTCTCCAACTGTTTTGCGATATCCATTAACATCAAATAAAGCTTGTTTTCGAAACGCCCCGAAAGCACCAGCAATAACTATAATAGAATTAAGTTTTGCTTGCGTTAATTTGTGTAAATAAAATGCGGTCATATATTGAACAATTTGATAACGAATGATTCCTTTCAGTTTAAAGGTGGGTTTAGGCTTTAAAATACTGCCGAGAAAACCTTGTTTAATTTGAACCATACCACCTGCAGCGATGATGTCCTTATCTGCAAATGTTGTGTTGATCGCATTTAGAGCATTTGGATCCAGTATGCTATCGGCATCCAATGTTACTACAATTTCCTTAGCGGCATATTCAGTTCCTGTGTTTAATGCATCAGCTTTACCACCGTTAACTTTATCAATTAGATATATTTTTGGAAATAGTTCGGAATGATAGATATCTTTAATCTCTTGATGTGGTATTTTGACAGCTGGTAATTTTTGAAATGTTGGCCTGAGGTCTAAATGTTTTTTTAAGATTGCTAATGTATTGTCGTTTGACCCGTCATTTACAAAAATGATTTCATAATTGTGATATTGTAAATTCACAATCCCTTCCAGACAGTTTAGGATAATTTTTTCTTCATTATAAGCTGGTATAATAACAGTAATTCCTTTTTCTTGATTTAATCTAGTAGCTTTCTGTTTCTTGCTGACGGCGTATAGTGGATAGAGTATATACAGTAATTGAAAAAAGATATAGAATAAGAATAAAACAAGGGTAATTTTCAATAGCATTACTGGTTCGCTCCTTTTTGTTGATAGACTCTAATGTAATCTACTTCAAATACTTGAGGGAAAACCGTTGTATCATCAGGACTACCTGGCCAATCTCCACCAATTGCAGTGTTCAGATATAAATACATATCTTCTTGAGGGATCGATTGAGTGGATTGAAATCTTTCTTTGTCATCAATTAACCAGGTGATTGAGCCAGGTTTCCATTCAATCGAAAAAGTATGGTAGTCCTGTGAATAATCATCACCTACAAAGTGGTCAGCGTTACTTTTTAGCTGTTGATCTTCATTTAACCAATGTTGTACCATCCAAATTTCATTCGGCTTGTGCCCCAGCATTTCCATAATATCGATCTCAGGTAACCAGGTGTTGTCGATATTTGGCATCATCCAAAAAGCTGGGAAGATACCTTGTCCACTTGGTAGTTTCGCTCGCATTTCTACTTTCCCATATTGGAAATAGAATTTGTCTTTGGAATGAATCGCTGCCGATGTGTATGATCGCCCCTTATATCTTTGTTTTTTACTGATAAGTTGCAATTTGCCATCTGAAACCTTGATATTATCTGGTGTATAAAATTGCAGTTCATTGTTTTTTTGAGCAGCCCAATTTTCGATGTTCCAAAGATCTGGATCTAACTGTTTTTGATTAAATTCGTCTTGCCAAACTAAACTCCAACCATCCTCTATGTATTTGTTTTTTATTGATAATTGTTTGGTAAAACTGTCGATCTGGTTTGACTTATGAGTGTTTAATCGATAGTCATAAACGGATGCTTTGGTCGCCTCAACTTGTGAATAATGATTCGCTGTAGGAAGACCTGGTAGTATAATTAGCAATAGAACGAAAATATAAATGGTGAATTTGTTCATCGTTATCACATCCATATTGATATGTTATATATAGAACGGGTTCAAAATAATTCGCGCTTTACGTTCTTTATAAAGAACTTAATTAAGTATAGTCTATTTTACCTATAAAGAAAAACCTCAAAAACGTTCTTTTTAAAGAAAATTAAGTTGTTTATGTTCTTTTTATAGAACAAATCGTTTGCTTGCTTACGATTTCATCAATTTTTGCCATTTAAAAGGTTTTCTCTGTTATTGTGAGGAATATTTTGTGTACAATAGGATCAATGATTCGTTTGTTAAGAAAACGTCGATAAAATCACTTACTTTAACAGGGAGCGTGTTGTTATGTTTAGAGACATTCATCATATTGCGGTAATCTGCTCTGATTACCATGTTTCGAAAGATTTCTATGTTAATAAGTTAGGACTATCGATCATAAAAGAGGTATATCGGGAAGAACGTAATTCTTATAAACTAGATTTGGCTTTACATGATAGATATGTGATGGAGCTCTTTTCTTTTCCGGATCCACCGGAGCGCCCTAGCTTTCCAGAGGCATGTGGATTAAGACATCTCGCTTTTTCGGTGGAGGATGTAGAAGAGACTGCAGCAGTTCTCGAAGAAAAGGGGATACCAGTAGAAAAAATAAGAGTAGATCCAATCACAAATAAACGCTTCACTTTTTTTCAAGATCCGGATCAGTTACCTATTGAGATTTATGAATGTTAGCGAGAAAACGCATTGCTTTAGTGATGTGAGGTGGATGAGGTATAATATATAATGTATCTCGTAAAGATACAAACTGGATAATAAGGAGCGGTCATATGAAGTTTCTTTCACGAATATTTCGCAGGAAAAATTGTGGTGTTTGTGGGAAGAAGCCTGTTAAACCAAGTTTTTACTACAATGACAAGGATGAAAAAATCCCGGTTTGTTATAAATGTGTAGAATATGCAGAACGAAGAGCATATCGAAAAGCGTAGAGTAAGCTGCTCAACGTTTTTAAAGTAACCTTTACAAGGAGGATTAATATGAAAGGAATTATAGCAGAAAAACCAGGTGGAGCAGAACAATTAATTTATGCAGAAATGCCTGAGCCGACATTAGAACCTGGTGACTTATTAATTGATGTCCGAGCTACAGCGGTAAATCGAACAGATATTTTAAATCGTGAAGGCAGATTAGGTTATGCTAATAATCCGATTATAGGTGTAGAGGTAGCTGGTGAAGTTGCAGAATCTAACGGTCATCCAGATTTTAAAAAAGGTGACAGAGTCATGGGATTAGTGAATGGTGGCGGATATGCTGAGAAAGTAGCTATGCCAGCAGACCGAGCTATGAAGATGCCTGATGCCTTAAGTTTTGAAGAGGCAGCTGCAATTCCAGAAGTATTTTTAACAGCTTATCAAACCTTATATTGGATCGCTAATTTACAAGAAGCTGAAACTGTTTTGATTCATGCAGGAGCAAGTGGAGTAGGCACAGCTGCCATTCAATTAGCTAAAGTGATGTCCAATGCTCAAATAATTACAACGGCAGGTTCAAAAGAGAAATTGGACTATTGCCACAAATTAGGTGCTGATACAGTGATTAATTATAAGGAACAGGATTTTGCTGAGGAAGTATTACAAGCAACTAACCAAAAGGGTGTCGATGTAATCCTTGATTTTGTGGGAGCAAGCTATTGGGAGAAAAATTACAAGAGTATTGCTGTCGATGGCAGATGGGTATTGATTGGTGTACTGGGCGGTAGTACAGTAAATCAGGTGAGCCTGATGGATATAATGGCAAAAAGAATTCAATTAACAGGGACATTACTGACGCCAAGAAGTGACGAATATAAAGCAGAACTAAGCAAAGATTTTATTAGCAAGGCATTCACCTATTTTGAACAGGGAAAAGTCCGACCAGTAGTCGACATTACTTTTCCAATTACTGAAGCTGCTGAGGCTCATCAATATATGGAGGCGAACAAAAATATTGGTAAAATCACTTTGAAAGTCTGAGTTATAGGACGAATTTGAGCCACAAGTATTTTTTATTATTTGTGCTTGCATATCATGGAAAAATGTGAAAAATAGATTAGTGAAGTGAATGACAGATAAAAAAAGTTCCGATTATCGGAACTTTTTTGTATTAGGTCAGAAAGATCAAAATTGTAATCATTGGCTTCGATAAATGTTTATCAGGGAAACCTAGCATTATTTTATATATGCATTTCCCTGACAGTTTCATGTAACTGTTTTTTGATTTTATATTTATATCTCAGTATCAATGGTTGCGTTTTCATTTTTAGTGTTGTATTCTTATAAAGAAAACGATTGCACTATCTTTAATAAAATTATGTGCAATTTTTTTTGGAATAATTACGCAAACGTTTTCGCAGAGATGTATTAGTTTTGCGCGGATATTGCACAAAAAAGAGGAGGAATGATTGGTTGGCTAGTAAAAGAACAAGAAAACCGTTAGTGCTTTTGATGGTGGTAGTTATGTTTTTTAGTTTATTTACTGGATTTGCTCCGAGTCAGTCACTTCAAGCAGAAGGAAATGATTCAGACTCCATTGAGGATGGTCACTTGCGTATTCATTATGATTATGCTGATTATGAACTTAACAACATTGGTGTTTGGTTATGGGGAGATGTAACAACTCCATCAGACAAGGCAAATGAATGGCCGAATGGGACTTGGTTTGCAGATGGTGGAACAGATGAATATGGTGCGTATGTAGATGTTGAAATCAAACAAGATGCAGCCAACATTGGACTTGTCGTGAATAACCGAGCAGGTGAAAACCTGACAGATGATATCTCGATTGATATTCTATCCGAGCAAATGAACGAGGTATGGCTTACAACTGATGGTCAAGTGTACTTTTATGAGCCGGGAGATTTAGAAGAAAATGTATTAAGGGTTCATTTTGCTACAGATGCAGACTCCCATGAACCATGGGGAGTATGGACTTGGGGGGACGTAATCGATGCGTCGGAAACATGGCCAACGGATGCTCAGCCTTTTTTAGATCAACAAATCGGACCATATGGAGCATATGTTGATATTCCACTGATAGAAGACCCTGGTTCTATTGGCTTTCTGCTTGTGAAAAGGAATGATTCGGGTGAGCAGACTACCGATATGAGCTTTGATGATCTGGACAATCATCGTCAAATTTTCTTAAAAGAAGGTGTCGAAGGATATTTTACTAATCCTTATTATGCCTCGACAGAAGAGGTGGAAGAGGAACCGGAAGAAAGTGAGGGGGAGCATGATATCAGCGTAGAAGGCTCGGTAAATCGTGATTTTACGTATAATGAACATGCGGTGCTTTCGCTAGACATAACCAATCATTCAGAGAAAGAAATCGACTCTATTTATGCAGATACAACAGCTTTAGGTGGTGAGGAACGTCTTACGATTTCACCAGCGTTAAACGAGGTCACTTTATCTGTCCGGCACGATGTCGAACCTGGTGAAAAAATAATCCCAGTAACAGTAGTGGACGAAGATGGTGGTGCTTATCAAACAAAAGTAACTGCTACAGTTAATGAACGAGATGTTTCAACAAGTAATCTCGATTGGGATGAATCAGTCATCTATTTTATGTTAACAGATCGTTTTTATGACGGTAATCAAGCCAATAATGACCCTTATGGTTTAAACTATGACAGTTATGATAATGATCGTGGGACCTATCAGGGTGGCGACTTTAAAGGAGTTATGGATAAGTTAGATTACTTAGAGGATTTAGGTGTTAATACCATTTGGATTACACCGATTGTAGAAAATATTGGATATGATGTGAATTATAATACGTCTGAAGGATCCTATTTCGGATACCACGGTTACTGGGCGAATAACTTTGAGGAATTAAATCCACATCTTGGAACAATAGAAGAATTTCATGCACTTATAGACGCAGCTGCTGATCGAGATATGAAGATTATGGCAGATGTTGTATTAAACCATCCTGGTTATGGCTTAAAAGAATCGTTAACAAATGCGCCTCCTGGCTATCCAACTGATGATGACCGAGCTCGTTTTGATGGAATGTTACGTGATCGTTCCGGTTCCGGTGATGAAAAAATGGAGTTATCTGGATTACCGGATTTCAAAACAGAAGAAGTGCAAGTTCGTGAACAGCTTGTCGAATGGCAAAAGAATTGGATTTCAAAATCTACAACAGCAAACGGGAATTCATTAGCCTATTATCGTGTTGATACGGTGAAGCATGTCGATGGTACAACATGGCAGCATTTCCGTAATGAATTAACCAAGGAAAAGCCGGATTTTCAACTGATTGGCGAAGCATGGGGAGCGGGTCAACACGATGATCAAGGTTATCTTCGTTCCGGAATGATGGATTCCCTATTAGACTTTGAATTCAAAGGAACAGCTACCGATTTTGTTAATGGTAATCTGGAAAGTGCCAACGAAACACTGATCGCAAGAAATCAAACGATTGATAACACTGCGATGCTTGGTCAATTTCTGGGTAGTCATGATGAAGACGGCTTCTTATACAACCTTGGAGGTGACGAAGGGAAATTCAAGGTTGCAGCATCTTTACAGATGACAGCAAAAGGACAGCCAGTTATCTATTATGGTGAAGAATTAGGTCAATCAGGTGCGAATAACTGGCCGGAATATGACAATAGGTATAATTTAAATTGGGAAAGTGTCGAAGGCAATCAAATATTAGCTCACTATCAATCGCTTTTATCCTTCCGGGAGGATTATTCTGATATTTTTGCAAAAGGAACACGACAGAAAGTAACGGGTTCTGATCAGGAACAATTCCTCGTTTTTGAACGTGCTTACCAAGGTGACAATATCTATGTCGGTTTAAATGTTGCGGATAAATCACAAAGCGTAACCCTAAAAGTAGATCAAGCATCAACAACCATAACAGATCATTATCAAGATAAAACATATCAAACGACAGAAAACAATGCAGGCGAATTTGTGATTACAGTAGATATCCCTCCTATCGATGATGGCGGCACGATTTTGCTAACTGTCAACAATGGAAATATTCTTTCTGGTGAAGCAGCGGAAGAACCAAGCGGACAGCCAGAAATAGAGGAAATACCAGAGGGGCATTTACGTGTCCATTTCCCGGGAAATAACGAAAGTTTTGACGATTTAGGATTATGGGTTTGGGAAGATGTAGCAACCACATCAGAAGATAGAGGAACATGGCCGAATGGAGCTTTTCCATTTGAAGGGGAAAATCAAACAGAATATGGTCGATTTGTTGATGTGGAATTAGAAGAGAACGCAGAACAAGTAGGAATGCTCATTAATCATACAAATGGTGACAATCTATCTGGTGATATCATGGTTGACATTCTTTCACCGGATATGAACCAGGTTTGGATTACAGAGGATTATCAAGTTTTTTATTATGAACCACTTGATAATCAAGGGGAGATTCGTGTGAATTTCTATCAGGAGGAAGATTCTTATCAGGATTTTGGGCTTTGGACGTGGGGAGATGTTACCCAACCTACAGATAATTGGCCGGATGGTGCCCATTCTTTATCCGATCAACGAATGGGAATGAAAGGATCTTATGTAGATCTTCCCTTAATTGAGAAACCGAGTCAAATCAGCTTCCTTTTCTTAAATAAAGAAACCGATTGGCAGTCTGAAGATTTTACGTTTGAAGATTTGGCTGATCATAGTCAGATATTTGTCCGAAAAGGCGACAATACCGTTTATACGAATCCTTACTTTGTTAATGAAGAAGGATTGGTACATGCAGAGGTATTGTCAGACCAAAAAATAGAACTCAGATTTACATCTTTAGCTGGGTTATCAGAAGAAATTCTAGCTGAGAATTTAGAAGTGAAAGACATAGAGAATTCTGAGGTACCGGTAGAGTCGATCAATATTGCTGAAGAGGACAACCTTGTGACCGTCAACGGGGATTTTGATCTGGGAAAGGCACCTTTTACGATCACACATCAGAACGATAGTGTCATTGCATCGATCGGCTGGCGCTTAAAGGATGAAATGTATGGTTATGATGGTGAGTTAGGCTTAGAAGTTCATGATCAAACCAATGTGAGTTTGAGAGTTTGGTCACCAAGTGCAGATCAAGTCTCTGTTGTCCTTTACGATAAAGACGATCCGAAGCAAATTGTAAAAGATGATATCGAGATGACACGTGGTGAAAAAGGAATATGGGAAGTAGAGTTAAACCAAGACAATACAAATTTAGATAACTTAATCGGTTACTATTACCATTTTGCTATCGAACGAGATGATGAAACTGTTTTAACATTGGACCCATATGCAAAGTCCATGGCAGCATGGAATAGCAGTGATTCGGATAGTGGTGTTGGTAAAGCTGCCATTGTAGATCCGAGCGCTATCGGACCAGAATTGGACTATGCGGATATTGAAGGATATGAGAAAAGGGAAGATGCAATCATTTATGAAATCCATGTCCGTGACTTTACTTCCGATCCAAGTATCGATGAAGAACTAGAGTCTAAGTTCGGAACATTTGCTTCCTTTGTCGAAAAGCTGGATTATATCGAAGAACTCGGTGTCACTCATATTCAACTCCTGCCTGTCATGAATTATTACTTTGCTAATGAATTAGATAAAGATCAACGACTACTAGACTATTCTTCAGAAAATAATAACTATAACTGGGGATATGACCCGCACAGCTATTTCTCTTTGTCTGGTATGTATTCTGAAGACCCGGCAGACCCGGAAAAGAGAATAGAAGAATTCAAGCTGCTCATTGACGAGATTCATAGCCGTGGAATGGGAGTTATAATAGATGTCGTTTACAACCATACAGCACAAGTTCATATATTCGAAGATTTAGAACCAAATTATTATCATTTTATGAATGCAGATGGAACACCGCGGGAAAGCTTTGGTGGCGGCCGCTTAGGTACCACCCATAAAATGACTAGACGAATTTTAGTTGATTCGATCAGCTATTGGGTGGAAGAATTTAAAGTAGATGGCTTCCGTTTCGACATGATGGGGGATCATGATGCAGAGAGTATTCAAATCGCATATGATGAAGCTCAAGCACTTAACCCGAATATTTTGATGATTGGGGAAGGTTGGAGAACGTTTGCTGGAGACGAAAGCTACCCGGATGTTCAACCTGCTGATCAAGATTGGATGCAAGATACCAATAGTGTGGCATCCTTCTCAGATGAATTCCGTAATGAATTGAAATCTGGCTTTGGCAGTGAAGGACAACCACGTTTTCTCACTGGCGGAGCACGACAGATACAAACAATTTTTAACAATCTAACAGCAAATCCAGCTAATTTCATCGCTGATGATCCAGGGGATGTTGTGCCTTATATTGCAGCACATGATAATTTAACCTTACATGATGTCATTGCCCAATCGATAAAAAAAGACCCGAAAGATCATGCCGAAGAGATCCATAGTCGTATTCGGTTGGGGAATCTGATGGTTTTAACTTCACAGGGGACACCTTTCATTCATGCTGGACAGGAGTATGGACGCACCAAACAGTTCCGACATGAAGATTACCAAAAAGAAGTAGAAGAGCCGCCATACAAATCAACATTCTTAACAAGTGAAAATGGTGAGCCTTTTGAATATCCGTATTTTATTCATGATTCCTATGATTCGACAGATGCGATCAATAATTTCGAATGGGAAAAGGCGACAAATCGAAAAGCATATCCAATTGAGACGACAACAGTAGCTTATACGAAAGGTTTAATCGAATTGCGTCGTTCAACAGATGCATTTCGTCATGCGACAATGGAAGAGGTTCGTGATAATGTGTCACTGGTCAAAGCTCCGGAAATAGCGGAGGAAGACTTGGTAATTGGATACCGTGTCGATGATTCAAATGGGGAAGAAACGTATTATGTTTTTGTTAATGCAGATAGTGAGGATCGACACCTTACATTGGCAGAAGATCTTACAGCAGGTGAAGTGATTGTCGATCGTGCTCAGGCAGGAACAACGACTATTACTGATCCAGAAGGAGTATCTGTTAGTGAAGATAGTATTAAACTCGCTCCATTAGCTTCAACAGTAATACGAATTACCAATCAAGAAGAACCGCCAACCGAAACAGATCAAGGGAATCATGCTGATGGAAATGGATCTAATGGTGAGTCGAATTCTTCAGAACCTGAAAGAGGTGAGGAATCAGCTGAGGATTCTGGTGATGTAGATCGCTCGGAATTACCAGACACAGCAACTAGCACATATAACTATCTTCTTTTCGGACTAATTCTACTTATGTGTGCGATAGGGATCCTAATTTATAAACGGAAAAAAGACTAGATCGTTAATTTACATGCTAAAAGATTAAAAAAGTGTAGCAAAAAAGGATGCGAGAAATGCCAGAATGGCAGCTCGCATCTTTTTGAAAAGGAAAGCATTTAACTAGCTCTGATAAATGTTGTAGAAAATAATTCAGCGGAGGCCGCCACTTCAACTCCTGTGGGAATCGTTTGAACTGAAGATCCACTTTTTTGAGCGGTTGTTGCTTGAAAAAGTTAGCTGAAGGACAGGATAAACCCCATGGAAAGGATAGTGGGCAACCGGAGCGATGGTTATACGTTCTATATAAGTCATAATGGCTTCTATACGAGTCGCAGATCAACTTAGCATTTAGTGATAAGGTCTGGGCGGGTTTTTAAATATCAGGAGAAGTCTCAACAATGATGCTCCCCTCATATAGAAGAACTTCAAATTTTTGTTTTCGTTCCGCTTTTTCCACGTATTCATATGTTAAAATAATACAACAAAGGGGGTAATGAAAATGACTGATTATATGTTGTGGAACCATGAAATTGTGGAGCGTAAAGCAGAAAATGCAATGGTTTCTTTTGAAGACCGTGGCTATCAATTTGGGGACGGTGTTTATGAAGTTATTCGAATATATGATGGAAAACTTCATGCTTTGGATTGGCACTTAGATCGTTTGTTTTATTCGATGGAACAGTTGGCAATTCGGGCACCATTTTCCCGATCTGAAATAAAGCAATTATTAAAGCAACTTACCGAAACAAATAAATTTACGGCTGATGGCAAACTCTATTTGCAAGTAACAAGAGGCATGCAGCCCCGAGATCATGTCTATATGGAAGAATTAGATGCGATTTTCTATGCGACGGTTGACTGTTTTGATCAGCCAGTAGAAATGTGGGAAAAAGGGGTAAAGGTTACATTGCAAGAGGATATACGCTGGCTCCGTTGTGATATTAAGTCATTGAATTTACTAGGTAATGTGCTTGCACGAACAAAAGCACAGCGCAATGGCTATCATGAACCGCTTTTTCATCGCGATGGCATTGTTCGGGAATGTGGTGCTTCTAATTTTTATATGATTAAAGATGGAGTGATACATACACATCCAACCAATAACTATATACTTGGTGGTATCACTAGGAAAAAAGTTCTGATGTTTGCTGAAGAATTAGCTATCCCTGTTGAAGAAAGAGAAATAACAGTAGAGGAATTGCAAGAGGCTGATGAATGTTTTCTTACGGCAACTCCTTTAGAAATAGTACCAATCACACAAATCGATCATCAACCTATTGATCATAATCAGATAGGGAAAATAACGAAAAGACTACAACAATATTATCGAAAACGAGTATATGATTTTCTAGAATAACGGGACATTTTCACTGTCCCGTTGATTCAATTGATGGAGGTTTATGATGCGTTGGTTCTTCTTTGTTTTGCTTTCGTTACTATTTATGTTTTCTCCTTTACAACAGGGATTGTATTTTGATTCGGATTTGTATATGGTACATATTTTCATTTACGTGCTTTCCTTTTTGTTGTTGCTAAGGGTGTTGTATGATCAGGATTTCACTACTTGGAATGATCTTATGTTTATCTTAATTATTCCAATATGCTATCTCATCTCATTAATTCAAGCTAAGCATCCCGAAGGTGCGTTTAACATGGTCTTTCGTTGGACTACTTATATTAGTTTTTTCTATTTATTGTATTGGAGTATCAACAAACATCCTAAAATAAGACAGCTTGCTCCTTATATTTATTATGCTACTGGTGTTCTGATTGCTTTCCATATGTTACTTAATCAATTCGGATTGTTAAATGATCCAGGAGCATTTATCAAAGATCGATTTGCTGGTGTCTTTCAATATCCGAATACGTTTGGCATGGTTATGGTTGCTTTCTATATGTTTGGGTTAGTTATGTTGCTTAATAAAAAGCAAAATGGGCGAGGAATATTTTTTTACGCTTTTCCGTTAACTGCTTTTATCGTAGCTTTTCTAGAATCCTATTCAAGAGGTATGTATCTTATTTTTCCGGTTGTCTGGTTGATCGGAGTTTGTTGTTTCTCGTTTCATCATCAATTACGGTATATTCTATATAGTATGATAACCATGTTGAGCGGAATGTTGGTATATATCCTGTTACAAAAAGGGAATATGTTTCTAACGGGTATCAGCAGCGTTGTCCTGTCTTTGTTATCCTTTTTGGTCATATGGTGGATTTATCAACTAGATTTAAACGTTGGACTGAAAAAGTTTCATCGAGGTATTTTACCTGTAATCGTCATATTTTTCGGTGTTCTGTTTGGTTTCGATCTAGCTAATCAAGGATTGATATATAAGCAACTGCCTGCCAATCTGCAAGAAAGGATGGCAAGTATTAGTGATAGTTCGACGGCAAGAGAAAGAGTGCTTATTGTAGAAGACGCAATGGAAGCGAGTTTGGATGCCCCTTTGATAGGGCAAGGGGGGAAGCATGGGAATCTATCTATCGTAATTATCAACAATTGCCTTATCAAGCTAAGAAAATACATAATGAATATCTCGAAATGATCATAGATATAGGTTATCCCGGATTCTTAATCACGATTAGTATTTTAGTTTATCTCATCCTGCGCATATGGCAAACGATGCGCTTTGCTGATGATAGATCGATTTATATTGCAATTTTATTAAGTTTAGCTACGATTTTGGCTCACAGCTTTATCGATTTTAATTTTGCATATGGATTTGTTGTTTTTATGATTTTCTGGTTAATCGCCATGGGTTTAAAAACATTAGCTGCACCAAAGCGACTGAAAAAATGGCCGCTCTATACATTAGGGATATATGCAGTCATTCTGTTATTTGCCTTAACCTTTGCTTATCGTTTTATGCAAGCAGATTTTTCTTATCAAAAAGCCATGAATACTGATAATCTAATAGCACGTGAACAGTATTTGGAGGAGGCAACAAGTTATAATCGGTTTGATACAGAATACTGGTATATGTTAAGTGATACATTAACCAATCAAAAGGACAAAAGGAAGACAAAAAATGCGATATATCAAATGGTGGCGTTGGAACCGATGAATTCGCAAGTGATCTATCAATCCGGCGTATTACTAGAAAAAATGAATGAAAAAAGGGATGCATTATATCAATATCGGAATGCGTTAGAATTGGACCCATTTGATTGGAGAATATATCAAGGGATTATCTCCCTTTCCGTTGACATGGCTGAGGAACATGAAAGTAATAGGTATGAAAAGATTGCGATCGCAACCTATGACAGGATGTTAAATCAATATGAGCAATTTGAAAAGAACCCCATTGGACAAGATCACAATAGGCGCGGATTCGAAATGACGGATGCCATAGAGGAAGATATAGTGAAGGCGAAAACCTTTCTTTCTCATGAATAACGAGTGATCAGTTGTGGTAGCATTAACTAAAAATATCGAGTAGTTATACCTAGTACGTCCTTTCGTTATGGAGTAATTGTAGAAGCCTAATTCCCTCTGGAAATTAGGCTCTTCTATTTTTCAACCTTTCAAATTCAACTAAGCCTATTGGATTTCCCTTTGATTTTTATCTCGGACAATAACGTTGTAATGATCATTTTGAATAGTTTCAGTCTCTTCACTTTCCTCAATATATAAGTCTATCTCTGAACGGATTTCTTCTGCGACTTGTATAGCTTTAGGATCGTTGTCTTCTAGTGAAGTTTTCACGATAATTTGAAGTGGATAAGGATGAAATGAATAAGCATAACCTGTTACAGGATACTGATCAGCTTCTACTAAAGCCTGACCAATATTACTAATTGCATTTGTCTTTTCCCAGCGCTTTTCTTGCTCCCGTGCTTTTTTTTGTACTTGTCGAATATCTAGTGTATACTCATCCCCATATTTTTTTGCCTTTTCATTAATTATTTCTTTTAACTTTTCTAATCGTTTTTCAGAATCAGGAACAATAACGGTGACATGGACCCCTTCTTGATGGTTTATTCTAACTTCAATTGGATACATTAACTCATAATCTTCTTCCTTTAAGAGTTTAGTTAAATCTTTAGTTAATTCGTTACTATGCCGTTCAAACTGTTCAATCTCTTCATTACTAGGTTCAGTTGGGATTTCTTGTACTTCATCAAGCGCTACAATCGTTATTTCATACTTATTTATGTCTACTCCTTCCAGTTGTTTCTCCAGCAGAATTAATTGGTTTTTATCATCTTTTTCAATACCGGCGATTCCCACCTTTACTTGTTTTTTGTCAGTATCAAACTCCCAAGCTTCTATTCTCATGGAATGTTTCTTTAAAATTGGTTCTAAACTTTTTCCTATCTGTTCGATTAAATATTCTGTTTCTTCCTCTCGCAATTCTTTCACTTTGATGAAATTACTAATATAAGGGATTTTCGCGAAAACATTTTGCATACTTGGGACAAAAAATGTACTACTACCAAGTAGGAATAAAATCACTGCAGCAGTTATTAAGCCATAAAAAAGATTATGGTGATTCTCTTTTTTCATAGGAGCATTTATACGATTCAAAACTTTTTGTTGGTGGTTGTGTGTAAATCTTAACTTTCGTACTTCTTCCGGATATCTCCAATTATTCTTCAAAAATCATTCCTCCTTCTATATGACTTTTCAAGTTTTTTCGAGCACGGTATAGTCTAGTTTTAACAGTGTTAGGCTTTACTTTTAAAATATTAGAAATCTCATCAATGGATAGACCTTCATAATAATAAAAGATAATTACTTCACGTAGCTTCACCGTAAGTTTTAAGACTTTATGAAAAAGAAGTGCGTTTTCCTCATTTTTTAAAATTTGTGATACTACAGAATCTTCAACTTGCTCATATTTGGGCTTGATAAATGGTTGAGGAATCAGATTTCGGAAATAATTACTCTTCACATAATCTTTACAGTAATTTACAGTAATTCTATACAACCAAGTTGAATAGGAAGATCGATTTTGAAATGTATTTAGTGATTGATAGCATTTAATAAATATTTCTTGTGCTAGATCTTCAGCCAAGTGTTTTTCTTTTACATATGTAAAAGCTATACGAAACACTATATCACCGTATTTTTCCATCAAATCTATTAATATCTCTTGGTTGGTCTGATCAGTTAATTGTTCTTCATGCATAGCATCCTCCCCTTTATTTTCATTTAGTTAGACGATGTACAGATTACATCAGTTCCGTTATTTAAGTAAATAGAATAAATAAGTTTTAAAAAATAAGATACTACGGCTTGTTTAAAAGCATGGTGCATTTGGTGAAATATGTATATATCACAATAGGAGGTGAAATGCATGATAGTCAACAAAGTCTATAACTTCCGTCTCTATCCAAATAAAGAACAAGAAGTTCTCATCGCATAGACGATTGGTTGTGCTCGTTTTGTATTTCATCACTTTCTTTCAGAATGGCATAATACTTATAAGAAAACTGGAAAAGTAATGTCTTACAGTGCTTGTTCTTCTCAACTTCCGACATTTTTGATCGTTTCTTCAAGAAACAAAAAACGCCCCACTTTTTAAGTCGAAAAAGGATCCTGTTCATCTATACAACCAAGCACACAAAGCACACAAACGGAAATATTGCAATTGTTGATAGGAAGATCAAACTTCCCAAGCTAGGTCCTGTCAAATTTTCCAAAAGTCGTGAAGTCGAATGACGGATTTTGTCTGTTACCATCAGACGGAACGCAACAGGTGGGTAATTCAATTATCGGGTTGGTTGCTGCAACAAGTATCTATACCTTTTGACAAATCGCTTTATCTCGAAAAATTACATGCCATAATGGAAAAAGAAAGAGAAGGCTAAGCCGAATACGGTCTTCTCTTTCTATATGCAATTTATATACTGGTAATTTCAGGAAAATGACATTTTGAAGGCTTGCATTATTTTGATTTATTTTTATTTTGCGGCAATGTTGTATTCGTTGCTAAGAAATTACGTTCTGTATTTGCTCTAACATTTTTTAGGTTATATTTCCTCTTTGGCACAGTATTCAACTCCTTTTTATGGCTTATTGATCACGGTTATTAACCCGTGATATGTTTCCTTTTTAATATGTGCACCTGCAAAATGTTTATGAATGTTTGCAGAAAAATTGTTCATACCCCCCAGGTCCTCTATCAACTTACGGACAAAACAACAGAAAAACAGATGAAATTGTCCGTAAGACTGAATCTAATGGACACCAGTAAGGGAAAAACGTCAGGAGTGTCCGTAAGAATAGATCTTGTGGACAAAGCTAGATCAAAAATGAAAAAACTGTCCATATGAAAGCATCTAATAAACAAATTTAAGAAAAGCAAGCAAAAATTGTCCGTAACAAAAACAAACCTTCATTCATCCAAATATATTCAGCATTTCCGTTTCTTTCATTCTTAAAAAAATAAGTGACAGATGCTTTGAAAATTGGTACACTATTTTAGTATATATTTCGAAGTGGAACAGTAATGGACGTTGTTCTATTACTGTTTTTTCTGTGTTTTATCACGGTGTTGTCCAATCCATTCCAAGATTATCAATGAAGCTAGGGAGGGATATGGACGCTAACACCTCGATTAGTTTCGCTAATCATCAGTGAGGGGCCAAAACTCTCACTGATAGAAGTCTTAATTTATGGACAGGATAGTAATAGTGGAGGTAATGTTTATGGAAGGTACAATATATTCTTTAATTCCGGCGGTTTTGATGCTGATACTAGTATTAACGACAAGACGAGTATTGTTGTCTTTAGGAACCGGAATTGTTGTTGGGGCTTTGCTTATTCACGAATTTAATATCGTAGACAGTCTTCAGCAAATCTGGCTCGTATTTCGAGATATCTTCTACACAGAAGATGGTTGGAATCTAGGAAGTATTTATTTACTTGTATTTTTGTTGTTATTAGGGATTATGACAGTTGTGATGACAGCTTCCGGTGGCAGTAAAGCTTTCGGAGAATGGGCTATTCAAAAAGTAAAAACAAGACGTGGTGCTCAACTCGTCCCATCTTTTCTTGGTGTTCTCATATTTATTGATGATTATTTTAACAGTTTAGCTGTGGGACAAGTCTCGAGACCATTAACAGATCGATATAAGGTATCCCGAGCAAAATTAGCCTATTTTATTGATTCTACTTCTGCACCCATCACGGTAATTACACCAATTTCAAGTTGGGGCGCTTATATTATTGGGACGCTAGGCTCCATTTTTGTTGCAGCTGAAGTGACGGAATTCCAGCCGTTAGAAGCATTTGTTAAAATGATCCCGTTAAATATGTATGCTTTTGCAGCAATGTTGTTAGTATTTTTAGTCGCTATTTTTCAAATTGATATTGGAGCAATGAAAACTCATGAGCAAAGAGCAGTGGAAACAGGTCATGTAGTAGACCCTGCAAAGCAAACGATGTCAGCCGATATGAGAGAGAATGCGGTAGTGAATGAAAACGGAAAAATCATGCATTTATTAATCCCAATTATTGTATTGGTAGTTGCTACCGTTGCGACGATGCTTTATACAGGCTATCTGGAGACAGAAGGAAATGCAACGATCTTAACCATGTTTGAAAACACGAATGTAAACCTATCCCTTTTTGTCGGTGGATTATGTGCTGTTGCCGTTGGACTGATCATGTATACTTTCTTAAATGGCACTAAATTATCAGTGGCGAAAGTGATAAAAGATGGTTCCATGTCAATGATGCCAGCGATTTATATTTTAATTCTTGCCTGGATGATTGGAGCAATCATTGAGACTATTGATACTGGTGGTTATCTGGCTGAATTAGTACAGCAATATTCGTTTAACGTGAACTTTTTAGCACTGTTATTGTTTGTGATTGCTGGTTTTATGGCATTGGCAACTGGAACATCATGGGGAACGTTTGGTATTATGCTTCCGATTGCTGCACAAATTGCTATCGAGTATGATGTTGATTTAGTACTTCCAGCAATGGCTGCGGTGCTGGCAGGATCTGTTTTTGGGGATCACTGTTCTCCAATATCTGATACGTCAATCCTATCCTCTACCGGTGCTGGGGCAAATCACATGGATCATGTTATTACTCAATTGCCATATGCGTTTCTCAGTGCTTTAGCAGCAGGAATCGGCTATTTAATATTCGGTTTCACCGGTGAAGTAATGATCTCGTTAACAGTTACATTATTATTTATTGTGATGATTGCTGTTTTATTTATTGTTTTAAAACGGAATGCAAAATAGTAAGAAAAGCGCAGAGCGCCCGATTAGAAACGTAGCGACTTCAGAATTAACTGAGATAAAGGAATCACGGTGAATTTACGAACCGATGATAACTTTCACCTAAAGGCATAAGTGCGACTAAGCCTCTGGTTTCACCAATCGGCAAGTCTTCTTTATCGTCGGGCGATTCGTGAAGTCGCCTAGTTTCTGGGCGCTCGGAGCTAGACATCTGCGCAAAATTTATACTTTCTTATCTTATAAAAAAGGGCCTTTGCCAAATAGCTAAGGCCCTTTCCTATTTATGCTCCTTTTAGCTTACGATACCAAGTTAAACTGCCAATCCCGATTAATACTAGGACTAAGCCAATCCCCATATAATTAAATTGAGCAGTAGCTGTATCAGGTAATCGATTGTTTTCCTCATGGTTTGATACTAAATATGGATCAGCTGTATCTTCTGATTTGGTATCATCCTCATCAGAATCAGTCGATGTTTCTTTTTTATGGGAATCGTCTGTTGAATTGGTTGATTCGTTTTCTTCGTCAACAGGTGTTTCCCCTATTTCACTTTCTTCTTCTTGTGTACGGTCATCCTCTGTCTCTTCTTTAACTGGATCCTCCTCGACAGGTTCCTCCTTCTCCGGTTCTTCCTCTACTAAAGAAGTAACACTTTCCCCATTTTTGACAACCGTATAGTCTACTGTTTCACCACTCCAGAAATGGAAGGTGAGATCAACTTCTCCATCCTCTACTTCATTAAAAAAAGTATCCTTTAATTCGATAAATCCTTCTTGATAATCCGGGGCAAAAGCATAACCAAATTCCTTAAATGCCGTCCAATTCTGTGGGCCTGCAAAAGATCCATCTTGATAATATGCTTCCATTGTCGCTAATTGATCCCCATTAAAGTTTGTAGGAATCAGAAATTCGGATGTTGTTCCTTCTGTTCCTTCCAATACAGGTGTTTGATAGACCCGTACATCAATATCCCAATCAACACCACCACTAAATGTTACAGTTAAAGTAGCAACCGTACCAAAGTCATTTTCCGTTACAAGGGAGCTCAATAATTCTTTAGAAAAAGTGATCGTATTTCCCTCGATTTGATAATCGATCCCTTCTTCTAACTGTTGATCAGCCAGATAAACTTCTGTAAAATCATTGTCATGCAGTTCAAACGTAATGGATCTATCTGTGATTTCCTCTGAGTCTTTTAAGTAAATGAAGTTATCGTTGGGAACTGCAGATCTAGTATGCCAGCTTGTTTGTACTATATTAAAAAATTGTTGATCTGACCATTCCAATGTATCGCGTTTTAAGTGTTGGCCATTATCCCAAAGCATGTGAACAAGGTCTTTCTCCTGAGCATAGTGAAGCATATATTCAAAGAATTTCATCTTTTCGCCTTGTTGGATAACACCTGTATCTACGTCAAAGCCAAGCAGTCCATATTCACCAATAACTGTTGGAATCCCGTTCGCCGTAAAGGTCTCATGCACTCGATCAAATGTAGCGTGGATATCCTCTTTTGTATCTTGTTCAAAACGTGTATATCCAGCAATATTGACACTAAACGGCCAAAAACCGTAATAGTGAACAGTTGCAATAATATTGGGATCTTCTAAGCTGTTGATAAAATCATATAAAGCAGTAATTTTTTCTGGCTCTGATCCAGTATCAAGAGTGGGTAACACTAATGGTCGAATATCATTATTTCCACCAGAATCTCTAACAATTTGATAAAAGTGAGTATTTAATTCGTCTAAATATTGCTGGCTCTCTTCCTCGGTTCCCAAAAATCTAGGTTCATTAATGCTTTCAAACATTAATTTCGGTGATTCATCTTTAAAACGCTCTGCTAGCTGTGTCCAAATAGCATTAAAACGTTCTACTGTTTGATCATGGTTTTCTTGCATTCCAGATTCTATCCAAATCCATGAATCATGATGAATATTAATCATCACATATAAATCTTCTTCCAACGCCCATTGTACCGTCTGATCAACTCGATCTAAAAAATCTTCCTTAATTTGATAGTCGCCACTTTCAGCCATTCGTTGATCAAATGTGATTGGAATGCGAATGCTTTTAAAGCCTTCATCTGCAATTTTTTCAATTAATTCTTTCGTAACATAAGGGTTTCCCCAGGCTGTTTCATCTTCACCAACAGCATCATACGTATTACCAAGATTCCAACCCGGCTGCATGTTTTCGGCATATGTTTGGATATTGATTTCTTCGGTGGGGGTTTCTTCTGCGAATGTAGTGATGGAAGTAATACTAAGCAGTATAACAAAGGTAAGCAAAGTTAAGGTGAACTTTTTCTTCAATATCAATCCCTCCCCAAATATATTAGAAAGCGCTTTCTAATATATAAATCTATCACATCAGTTTTTTGGCGAATACATCAAAAATAAGTGCTATTTTCATGTAAAAAGGAGACATCGATGGAGACAATGATAAAGTTTACAAACTATTAACACTATTAACATATTCAATTAATGGTAGAGAAGTAGAATGGCAGAAGAATATGGAAAAAGGAGTGGAATGATGAAGAAATTTGCGATTGCTATTTTATTTATTTCTTTTCTTCTATCAGTAAATCCCATCATGACAGCTGCCTCTTCAGAAGTTACCTATTATTCAGAAAGTGAAGACTCATTGGATGTGAAATTGCTAGGTCGTTATACCAGTGGAGCTCCAATTGATGAAGGCGGTACAGAAATCGTTGCATATGATCCGAATACATATTTAGCCTACTCTGTGAATGGATATGAAAAAACGCTAGATATTATTGATTTATCGGGATTTGCCGATGGTCAAACTGAAATCGAGTTAGAGAAACGAATTCAGCTCAGTGATTTTGGGGTTGACGCTGGTGACTTAACAAGTGTAACCATTGCCCCAGATAGCAGTTTTATCGCTGTGTCTGTCCCAGCTGCGAATAAAGTGGAAAATGGACATGTTGTTTTTATGTCAACAGCGGGTGATGTATTAACAACAGTTGAAGTCGGTGCTTTACCGGATATGGTTACGATTACACCTGATGGCAATCATGTATTAGTAGCAAATGAAGGTGAGCCAAGTGAAGATTACTCTGTAAATCCGGAAGGTTCAGTATCGATTATTGATGTTTCTAATGGCGTAAATGAAGGTAACGATTTATCAGTGAAGACGGCAACTTTTTCAGACGAGATAATAGAGGAAGATGTCAGAAAAGTACATCCTGACAGTACTTATGCAGAAGATTTGGAGCCTGAGTACATTGTAGTAGATGGAACAAGCCAATTTGGTTATGTTGTCTTGCAGGAAGCAAATGCGATTGCAAAATTGGATATCCAAACAGGTGAATTTCTTACAGTGAAAAGTTTAGGTTATAAGGACTATTCTTTACCTGAAAACAAATTAGATGCATCAGATAAAGATGATGAGATCAATATCCGTAATTGGCCGGTATTATCACTCTATCAACCGGATGGAATGGATATCGTAGAAATTAATGGTAAAAACTATTTATTAACAGCTAATGAAGGAGACGCCCAAGATTGGGATGGTTTCTCAGAGGAAGAGCGTGTAAAGAAATTGGTCGATGATTATCAATTAAATGCAGATCTTTTTCAAGGGTATAATCAAGAAGAATTGGACAAAATGGTCGAGGAAGGTCTATTTGATGATGAGCAACTAGGCCGATTGAAGACTTCGACTTCCCATCCGACTAATGATGACGGAAAGTATGAAGCTATCTATGGTTATGGCGGACGTTCTTTCTCTGTATGGGATGCAGAAACATTAGAATTAGTTTATGACAGTGGTTCAGAGTTTGAAGAATTAATTGCAGAAATCGAACCAGAGTATTTTAATAGTAATAATGATGAAGACACATTTGAAACAAGAAGTGATGATAAAGGGATAGAACCAGAAAGCGTGATATCTGGAGAAGTAAATGGAAAGACTTACGCTTTTACAGGGCTAGAGCGACAAGGCGGTATCATGGTATATGATATGAGCAATCCAACTTCGCCAAGTTTTGATAGTTATTTTACTTCTCGCGTGTTTCAAGGACTTGATGTAGATGTAACACCAGCAAGTGGTGATGTTGCACCAGAAGGTTTAACATTTATTCAGGCAGACGATAGCCCAACGGAAAAGCCAATTTTATTAGCTGCTCATGAAGTGAGTGGTACGATTGCAGCTTATGAATTAGGGCAGTCTTCTAATTCTTTATTAAGTGAATTAATGGTAGATGCAGGTGAGTTAAATCCTTCATTTTCACCAGAACAAATGGAATATCAATTGGAAGTTCCAAACGAAGTAGATGAAATCCAATTATCAGCTATGACACAATCAGATGATGCTTATGTGCTTGTCAATGGAGAAGATCCAGCGGAATCAATTACACTAGCTGAAGGAAACAATGAAATAAATGTAGAAGTTATTGCAGAAGATGGATCTATTTCAACTTATACACTGTTTGTGAAGAGACTATTTGCTACCGTGAGTGAACAATTGCAACTATCTGATAACAGCTTTATTGTTGAAACGGATATTGCTAATTTAGATGAACAGGCTAGGTTGAATCTTGTTTTTCCTGAGGATCATGGAGAAGTGAGTGACATTAGCTTTACAAAGGAGCAACTACAGCAATTAAAGGATAAGGATATTACCGTTACTATAGAACGAGAAGACATTATTGTATCGTTTAATGCTGGATCATTTACTGATGAAGCACCTCTTTCTTTGTTGATTGAAACATTAGATCAGGCTAAATTCGAAGATGGTGAACACGCCCTAACCGACATTTATCAGCTTGAATTTACACAAGGTGATCAAGTAGTTTCTAACTTTGATGTACCAGTGACACTATCCTTTCAATTAGCTGAAACAAATGAAGCTGCTTCTGTTTATCATTGGAATGAGGAAGATGGAGAGTGGGATCAAGTCGGTGGAACACTGCATGATAATTGGATCTCTGCTGAGACAGATCATTTCAGTATATTTACTGTACTAGATTCAACTGCTTTAGCTGAGGAAGAACAAGATCCGAATGGAAGTGAAAATGTTTCAAATGGACAAAAGAAAGATAATAATCCTTCAACTTCTGACGAAGAGGATCAAGAAGACCAAGAACAATCCACTTCATCGTCTAAGGAAGAAAAGAGCAACAATAAGTTACCTGATACAGCAACGAATATGTATACATTCTTGCTTATAGGTGGTTGTTTGTTGTTAATAGGAATGGCCATTGTTGTTATCAGACAACAGAAAAGAAAAATCTCCAATGATTAAATAAACCAAAATCGTCATGATTGAAAAGATCATGACGATTTTTTGTTGTCTAGGAAAAGGTGATTTATCACGTATATTTTAAGAAGCAAGAATAGCTATACATATGGAGTAGCCATTTTGAAAGCTAGCTAGTACAAGTCAACCGCTACGGCTGACAGTTTCGCTTTCCAAGAGCATGCTAACGCTAAAGGAGTCGAAACGGTCTCCTTCGCTATTCTTGTACTACAATGAATAATAGAAAAAGGATATTGGGTTTTCTAACTTATTAGTAATTTCCTATGCCATTATCTTGACTTTCACAGGAATAACAACTCAAATTGCCTGATCTGACAAATGTTGTAGCACATGTATAAAGCGAAGGCCGCCTACTTCCACTCCTGTGGGAATTGTTTGACCTGAAGATCCACTTTTTCGAGCGGTTTTGGCTCGAAAAAGTTAGCTGAAGGACAAACCCCACGGAAAGGAAAGTGGGCAGCCGGAGGGCGGTTAAGTGATTGATATATTTCAAAATGACTACTAAAACAATCGCAAATCTAGGGATAAGGACTGAGAAAATTTTGTTAAGTTTTTCCTACATTCTTCAAGCTATTGAGTAACGATTAGTGCCAACAGCAAATTTAAGAGTCAAATCCCATACGGGAGTAAAGTGATGCCTTTTATCTAGCACAAAGCACTACTCTTCTATATATTCGATTAAATCACCCGGCTGACAATCTAGTGCTTTGCATAAAGCATCCAAAGTGCTGAAACGAATTGCTTTTCCTTTTTCATTTTTTAGAATCGATAGGTTTGCTGGAGTGATGCCGACTTTTTCGGATAATTCATTTAAAGACATTTTTCGTTCTGCCATCATCACATCTAATTTTATTCTAATCATCGAATCGCCCACTTTAAATTGTATATTTGTTCTCTTCTACTGCTTTTACAGCAACCTTCAATGCAGCCCCTATTAACAGACAAGCAATACCAGTGAAAATGGTATCGATATAAGACAGATTGCTAAATCCAATGGAAGCATTGGTAATATGTAACGCTTCAATGGTTTTGTCAAAGATAAGACCTTCTGTATAAAAGAAAATAGTCCCAAAGCTGAGAATGAATATGCCTATCATATAAAAGAGTTTGACATTTTCCATCATAAACAAACTCTCTTTATAAATATTTTTAAAAAGTTTATCAACGATTCGTAAAATACCTAATACAAGTATAAATAAACTTACTTCGCAAATAAAAGATAAAATTTTTATGTCGGTGTTGATAAAAATATCGGGCTGTGTTTCGAATTCGATCGCTAAATAGCTAATAGTCGGTTCGAACTCGCCAAAGGATTCAGCAAAGCTGGAATTCGGAAAAATTAAAAATGCCATATGATATAGAAAACTGAATAATCCAATAGGTATAATTAGAAAGAATAAAGTTCGGCATATCAAGTATGTTACTTTAAATAAAGTTTTTGTATTCATTATATACTCTCCTCAACTAACAGGAAGTCTCATTTACCACGGTGCTAACCGTCTTAAAACCTATCACTTCAAGCTTCAGTACGGGTTTTTAACCCCCTGTTGATCATCGTCTGACTTTATTATACAACAAAAATTTATCGAAAAACAATAAAAAAATATTGAAATTACATAATTAATCCGTTATAGTGAAATAGAAAATTATGGATTTAGATGCAAAGGAGCTACAGGAATGGTTCGAACACAGAGGATTTCACTCATTGATGCAATAAGAGGTTTTAGTTTGTTTGGAATTTTACTAGCCAATCTACTAATCTTCCAATACGGCATTTTTGGAAAAGATGAAATTACCTTTTTTAATTTGTCATCAATGGATATGCTAGGTTATCACGCTACTCATCTTTTTATTGAAGGGTCATTTATGCCTATTTTTGCTTTTATTTTTGGCTATTCACTGGTTTTGATGACGAACAAATTAGAAGACAGGGGATTACCGGTAAAAAGGTATTTATTCAGAAGATTTTTGATGTTGATAGCATTTGGCTATTTGCACAGTTATTATTTATGGGAAGGCGATATTTTATTATCTTACGGTTTAATAGGCCTCTTCCTATTATTTTTTGTAAAGCGAAAGGCTAAGACCATTTTCATTTGGTTTGTGATTCTTTTTGGACTGCTGTTATTGATGAATATTCCTTGGGGGTCAGAAGAAGAATATGCACTTTATAGTGACACAACTATTAACCATTACTTAGAAGAAACATTAACCATTTATCAAACTGGTACTTACCAGGAAATACAACATCATCGCAATAATGAAGATCCGTTAGAAATTGGAGAAATTGAGGCATTGCTCATTTTAATACTAACACCGGTAGTTTTTTTACCAATCTTTTTACTTGGTATTTATGCTGGCAAAAAAGAATGGCTCCATCAAACCGAAAAAAATAAAAATAAATATAAACAGGCATTTTTCTGGCTAATACCGATTGGGTTACTGCTGAAGCTTATCCCGTATTTCTCAGAAACGATTGCTTTTAGTGATGTCGGTGGCAATATTTTGGCTATCGGGTACATTTTCCTGTTTGCCTATTTGTATATCACTTGTCAAAAGAGTGTGATTGTATATGCGTTTGAGCAAGTCGGGAAACTATCACTGACTAATTATATCTTACAGACGGTGATCTGTACTTTTATTTTTTATGGGTATGGGATAGGATTATTTGCCCGTTTAGGAGTATGGTTTGCTATTTTTCTAGGGATTGCTATATACATACTACAAGTGTTTTGTAGTAAATGGTATATGGACCGCTTTACACAAGGTCCACTAGAAAGGTTGATGAAACTAGTAGTTTATCTTTCGTTCAAGTCGAAACCGAAAACAAAAACAAAGGATGTTGCAGTATGAATGAATTAGAACATCAATTATCATCAAAGTTTCCTAAAGCTAGAATCATATCTGAAACGATTGGTAATATCATTGGCTTTATCGTGCTGGCAGTATTATTCTGGTTAGATAATTACTTTGACTGGCCCATATGGGCTAATTGGATCTTGATAGCTGTTCTGCTATTTCTAGTTGTTGGTACAATCTGGTCGTTCATTGAGCCTCATTATCTCTATCGAAGTTGGCGTTATCAGATCAGTAATGACTATCTTCAATTAAGCTATGGTGTGTTCACAAAAGAATGGGTTACCGTTCCTATGTCTAAAATTCAATCAGTATCTACCAGTCAAGGGCCTATTATGCGGGGGTATCAACTGCGTTCGATAAAAGTCGAGACAATGGGGTCTTCACACGTTATTCCTGCCTTAGAAGAACATGTGGCATTAGAATTACGTGCTAGGATAGCTGAATTTGCTAACTTAAAGGAAGTGGATGAATGATGAGATATCATCCTTTAACTATTTTATATCGAATTTATCAATTAATAAAAAATAGTTTAATACTAGGGATTCTCTTGTTTGTTGTGAAAAGCAATTCTGACTTTTGGTTGTTCGAATATGGTCGTTATCTGTTTATTGCCGGTGTTTTATTACGGTTGATCTATATTGTGGTAAGTTGGTTTGTAGAAACGTATGAGTGGGATAATCATACCTTTCAGCTCAAAAAAGGTCTTTTTATCAAACATACAAGCACGATTCCTTTTTCAAAAATTCAAAATGTAACAAGACATACTACGCTTTTTCACAAACTATTTAATCTGACTTCCCTTACATTTGAAACCGCGATGGATGGCGAAGATGATACAATTGCCTTTGAAGTGGTGTCGAAACAACATGCAACCTTTTTGTTAGAATTAGCCAATATTGAAGAAGAACAACTGCCTAAGCAGGAAAACAAACAACAAGAACAAGCTCAACATGAAGAAGAAGTGAATGCAACTGAAAAGAAAGTGGAAACAGATCATGTCATACATTTTGAGCCTACCCATCAGGATTTACTAAAAGCTAGCTTTACTTCTCTCAGTTTTTTAGCGATCATACCGATCGTAATGGGATTGTATGATATTATTGGGCCACTATTACCTGATTCAGATCATTATCAAGGTATATTCTATCAAATTATTGATAGCAGATGGTTAATTATTATGTTAAGTGTCGTTGCCGTTGTGATTGCAATAATTATCGGTATTGTCAGAACATTTTCACGTTATGGGAAATACCGTATTTCATCTAGTGCTACTCATATTTATATTGAGAGAGGTCTATTAGATGAGACACAATTTGCAATAGAAAAACAGAAAATACAAGGTTTAGAAATCGAACAAACTCTACTTAAACGTATTTTCGGATTAGCGGAAGTGAAGTTGATCAGTTCTGCCAGTCCTCAATCAGAAGGTAATGCCGTAAGTGTAAATTCGTTATATCCGTTTCTGCCGATTAATCGAGCTTATCAATTAATGGAAGCTCTATTACCGGATTACTATGTAGAGGAATCTATGAATCGATTAACAAAGTCTTCTTTATATATGAAATTATTAAAACCGAGTTGGTTCTGGATAGTGGTAACTGCTGGACTCATTTATTTCAAACCAACTATTTTTCAAATGGATGCAGCGTGGTGGCTATTGTCACTGTTGTTATTGCTGATCGTTATCGTGAATAGAATACTAGATTATCTCCATACGAAGTATTCGATCTCAGATGATCAATTGCAATGGTGGCATGGCGGCTTAACTAGTAGAATGTTTATTACGAAAAGGAGACGGGTCATCGAAATGAGTTATTCGCAATCGATGCTACAGAGGATTTTCCAGCTCGCTTCTATTTCGACGATGAATCGTTCTACACCGACGAGAATTGAAACGATCAATGATGTACCGCTAGATTTTGCTAAAACCTTTCACCATTGGTATTTGCAAAGACAGAAAGATGCAATCTATCAACAGAAGAAGCTGGAACATAACTAAAACAGGAAGAACGAGAATCCGAACAAATCTAAACCTAGCGTAGGCAAAATACGTAGTCTCCTGTGGAAATAGCACGAGATGAAGATCCACTGTGAGAAGTGTTTTGCCGAAGCGGGATATGTTCTCAGACATTCATGTTCGGATTTTTACTTTTTAATTAATCTTTAGTCCAAGTCTCTTTCACCAATAGCAATCTCGGAATATTTTTTCAACAATATTTCGTTATTGGAATAGGTAATATTTATGCTATAATACAAAATGAAAACGTTTTCTAATATTACGGAGGTGAAAGGGTGTTAATAGAGAAACTAGAAACCGTACAAAAACAAGAGGAAGTGCCAACAACATTCACCATCCAACATAAGGTGGATAACCAGACACCACAAGACTTCCACTCCCATCGCGGTTATGAAATTGTATGGGTGAGAAATGGAGAAGCGCAGTTTATTTTTGAAGAAAGCGTCTTTCATTTGAAGAGAGGTCATGTTCTTTTGTTTAACAGTGAGAAGCTGCATAAAGTGAACTTGCCAAATAATCAGGCATATGATCGCGTCATGATCATGTTTCAGGATGATTTGTTTTGCTATGAGCAGCCAATCTTTCAAGCATTTAAACGCCTATTAAATCAACAACCTACACCACATTTCTTTTTGCAAATAGAGGAACGAGGCTATGAAAATTTCCAGCATATTATTCGTCAACTATTACAAGAAGCTATGTCCCCGAATAATTGGCAACATCAACATGCATTAATTCTTTATGTATCAGAATTATTGCTCTTTTTCAGTCGATCAATACAGACTTCAAAGGATCGAATTTTTCAACTATCAGCGTCAAATCCAGTTCGTACTCAAGAAAGGATTTTAAAAGAAATAAACAGTTTATGGAATACCAATTGGCAATTAGAAGATCTTGCCGATAAGTTACACTTTAATAAATATTATTTGTGTCACTTTTTTAAAAAAGAGTTTGGTATGACGATTCATCAATATATATTACAAAGAAGAATGTATGAAGCGAAGAAATTACTGAAAGAAACAAACATACCTATTGCAGAAATAGCATCCCGAATCGGTTTTTCAACAGCATCTAACTTTATTAGATGCTTTAAGAAATATCAGCAAGTCACTCCTAAGCAATTTCGTAACCAAGTATAACAGGGAAGGGGGGGGAAACGTAATTTCCTGTACTACATGTCATGCTACTATTTAAGAGAAGGGAGATTCATGGATGAATGGTAAAAAAGCAATTAATGTATTCCTAATTTTTATGTTAATGTTTACGACCGTATTTTCTACAATGCCAGTCATGTTGGTAAAAGCTGAGTCTGATTTTAACAACGTTGTTATTTTTGAGGATGATTTCAATGATGAAGAAACAGGTGCAGAACCGGCGAATTTAGATGTATCTGCAGCTGGTGGAGAAGTCACCGTTGAGGCGTTACCTGATGCAGAAAATAAAAGTGTATACCTGAATGACACAAGTGAGAGTGATGATGTATTAATCTCTAAATCATTGGATGACTTGGATAATCAGGTAACGATCGAGATGAAATTTATGCAACCAACTTATACAAGTTCATCAAAAGTCATGCGCCTTAAAGGTGACGGTACCTCCGTCATTATTGAAACAAATGATGGCCATATTGGTTACCGAAATAGTGATGATTCCTATCAGAATTTAGTAGAGGTGCAAGAAAATGAATGGTACGACCTAAAAGTTGAAGTAGATTTAATAGAAAAAACAGTTGATGTTTCTATCAATGATGAGTTAAAAGTAGAAGGGGCAGCCTTTTACGAGGATGCATCGAAAATCAATTATATAGAATCCTTTACTCCTGGAAGTAAAGCATTGGGCCATTATATTGATGATCTTCGTATTTCACAAGTAGAAGAAGTAGAACTGCCACCGGAAACACCGGAAGCTGATTTTGTTTTTGAAACAGATTTCAATGAGGATGTAACAGGTGAGGTTCCTACAAATGTTGATGTATCCGAAGGTGGGGGAACCGTAACGGTAGTCGATGTGCCGTCTGAAGAGAATAAGAGTGTATTCCTTGATGATACTAGTGACGACACAAATGTTATTTTAAGTAAATCGGTGGAGGATCTTGGCGGTGTAGCGACATTTGAAATGTTATTTATGCAGCCAAACTATACTAGTTCAACCAAAGTGATGAGAATTAAAGGTAATAGTACACCGGTAATAATTGAAACAAAAGATGGGTCTATTACGTATCGCACAGGTGATCAATATCATCCGTTAGTAGAAGTAGAAGAAGAAACATGGTATAAAGTAAAAGTTGAAATTGATTTAGACGCTCAGCATGCCAATGTTTATATTGATGATGAACTAGTGCATGAAGAAGCGGAGCTTAATCAACCGGCAGAAAAAGTTAATTTTGTGGAGAGTTTCACTCCTAATAGTGGAACAGATGGACACTATGTTGACGACTTAAAAATCTCAGGTAATCTTTATCAAGAACCGGAGGAAGAAGAGCCGCAGCAACCAGAAGAACCATCAGAACCTGTTGCTGGAAATATTTATGAAGCGGAAGATGCAAATTTAAATGATGCGATTATTGATAACAAGCACCCTGGTTTTACTGGTACAGGCTTTGTTGACTATGTTCCGAATGCTCCAGGTGGCTGGATCGAATGGGTAGTAGATGTGCCTGCAGATGGAGAGTATACATTGGATTTCCGTTATGCACATGGTGGTACAGATCTTCGTCCTGCTGAAATTAAGGTGAATGATGAAGTAGTAGAAGAAGAGCTAGCTTTTGACCCAACAGGTGATTGGACAACCTGGGAATATACCACCACAAAAGCTACATTAACAGAAGGTGAGAATGTTATTCGCGCAACTGGAGTTGGTTCAAGTGGTGGAGCGAACATTGATCATTTAAGCGTGTTAATGGAGTATGATGAAATTTATGAAGCAGAAGAGGCGGAATTAGAAGAAGGCACGGTGATAATTGATAATAAACATGCTGGATTTACCGGAGATGGTTTTATCGATTACAGCCCTAATGCTCCTGGAAGCTGGGTGGAATGGACAGTCCATGTTCCAGCGGAGGGAGAGTATTTCTTGGACTTCCGTTATGGTCATGGTGGTACAGATCAGCGTCCAGCAGAAATTCAAGTGAATGGTGAAGTAGTAGAAGAAGAACTTGCTTTTGACCCGACTGGTGATTGGGCGAACTGGGAGTATACATCTACGAAAGCTCAGCTTGCAGCTGGTGACAATACCATTCGAGCTACCGGAGTAGGTCCAAGTGGTGGAGCAAATATTGACCACCTGCGTGTGCATAATAAATCTGATGCAGGTAATGATCGCCCGATTGAAATGGATCATGCTGAACTCGAAGAAGTGGTTAGTGGTGTCGAATTGAAAAAATTGAAAGAATTAGGCATCGTAGCTGATGAAGTTCCGTCGAATGAAGAAGCGATTACAAGAATTGAATTTTTCTCTTTAGTGAATCAAGCTTTAGGCTATGTGCATGAGGAACAGTTCAAAGGCCTGACTGAGAAGAAAACGGTTTGGGAAACGTCAACTGAAAAGTGGTATTCCTTTGTGCTTGAAACTGCTGAAGCATTAGGCTATGCAGATCACTTAGTAAGTGATGGGAAGGTAAGTCCAAATGAGACAATTACTGGTGATGAAGCAATACAAATTATAGAGGCAGTTTCTGATCAAACTGCGGAGGCTGAAAGTGAACAAGTAACATGGGGTGAAGCAAGAGATTTAGTTGCTTTACTAGAAGCAGAAAATGAAAGTGAAACGGTTGATATTGCAGGTGTACATGCTGTATCGAACCATTTACTTGTTGTTACATTAAATGGTTACTTTGAAGAATTTACACCAACAGATCTGGAGGTAGTAGCTCCGACGAGAAGGTGGGAACTCTTAGCACCAGGATTTACAAATTTAAATATAGACAAGGCGGCAACGGCTACTAACCAATTTGGTCAAACAGTTATTGTGATGCATAGTTTAGACGAATGGAACGAGTATGGTGAGTATCCAGTCGAATTTGAAGAAACAAGATTCTCTGGAGATTTAGATACGGCTGTAGAAGAAGCAGATAATCTATTAACATGGCAAATGGATCACGGCGGATGGACGAAAAACTGGCCACATATCTACACCCGTCCTTGGGATGGTAAAGAATCACGCTCAGAGTGGGTCAATGATGGTGTTGAGTTAGGTACAATTGATAATGATGCAACCATTTCAGAGTTGCAATATTTAGCAGAAGTATATCAAGAAACGAAAGATCCTAGATATAAAGAAAGTATTGAAAAAGGTTTAGATTTCTTATTCAAGCTCCAGTACGAAACAGGTGGCTTTGCACAGGTTTACCCTGAAAGGGGCAACTATTCTGACTATGTAACCTTCAATGATGAAGCAATGATTAATGTATTAGAGTTATTGGATTTAGTTGCAGAACAACGTTATCCATTTGATTCTGATCTGATCAGTGAAGAGTATGTTATCAAATCACAGGAGTCAATTGAATTAGGAATTGATTATATTTTAAATGCGCAAATTGAAGTGGATGGTAAACTAACTGCTTGGTGTGCACAGCATGATCCATATACCTATGAACCGAGAGGGGCTCGATCTTATGAGCATCCTTCCATTTCAGGATCAGAGTCAGTCGGGATTGTTCGTTATTTGTTGTCTAGACCACAGACCGAGGAAATTAATGAAGCTGTATTAGCAGCGTTAGAATGGTTTGATGAAGTGAAATTGGAAAACACCAGATATGTCAGTGGTGATCCGAACAATGAATATTTTGTAGAAGATTCGAATTCAACTGCTTGGTACCGTTTCTATGAAATCGGTACGAATAAACCGATATTCTCTGGCCGTGACGGTGTGATTAAACATGATATTATGGAAATAGAAGCAGAAAGAAGAGACGGCTACTCCTGGGGAGGTCATTGGGCGACTCAACTGTTGGAAATCATGCAAACGACAGGAGATTATACGGATAAAGTATTTGTTCAAGTAACAGCTACCGACTCTGTTGATGTAAATGGCAGGACATTAGTACAAGGTGATATTAAAGTATTGGAAGGACAAACAAAGCAAATGAATGAGATCGAAAGTCATTTAGTTGTCGCACAGGACGGATCAGGAGATTACGAGACTGTTCAAGCTGCAATTGATGCTGTTCCGGAAAACAATCGTAATCCTGTAACCATTTTTATTAAAGATGGTACGTACAAAGAAGTAGTCACGATTCCAACGAATAAACCTTTTATTACTTTATTAGGTGAAAGTAAAAACGATACGATCATTACGTATGATAATTATGCTGGTCGTGACAATGGTGTAGGTGGAACACTTGGAACAAGTGGCAGTGCTAGTGTCTATTTACGGGCAGATGATCTTCGTATCGAAAATCTAACTTTGGAAAATTCCTTTGATGAAAGTGCTGATGTTGAAGGGAAACAAGCTGTAGCAGTTTATGCCAGTGGTGATCGTCAATATTTCAATGATGTCCGTTTTATCGGTAATCAAGATACGTTATATGCACATTCCGGTACGCAGTATTATGGGGATGTCTATATCGAAGGGGATGTTGACTTCATTTTTGGAGCAGCAAGTATTGTCATTGAAGATTCTGTTATTCATTCATTGGATCGAGGCTCTGACTCTAATAATGGTTATGTGACCGCAGCCAGTACGTTAATTTCAGAAGAATACGGTATGTTATTTATCGACAGTAAATTTACGAGTGATGCACCTGCAGAAACTGTTTATTTAGGTAGACCATGGCCAGCTGGTGGTAATCCGGATGCAATTGGAAGTGTTGTCATCATGGAAAATAAACTTGGTGCGCATATCAAACCTGAAGGCTGGACCTCAATGAGCGGCTTACAACCTGAAGATGCACGTTTATATGAGTATAAAAATGAAGGGCCAGGAGCAGTAATCAATGATTCACGTCGTCAATTAACAGATGAAGAGGCTGCTGACTGGACCGTACAAAACGTATTAAAAGGTTGGGATCCATATGCGTTAGAACCGATAGAAGAACCAGGTAAAGATCCAGATGAGGATTCAGATAAAGAGCCAGGTGATGGGTCTGATGAAAAGCCTGGTAAAAAACCAGAAAAGCCAGAAGATGATGATAAATCACCTGGAAATGGATCTGAACAAGATGGCGAAGGAACAGAAACCCCAGAAGATGAGAATAAAGATAACAATGAGTCAAGTAATAACACGAAAGAAATGAAAGTTGAATTAGGTGAAGAAATAGAAGTAGCTGCAGATATGATAATTGCTATTGCTGATTCACCAACTAAAGTGATTTTACCGAGCGACTTACCGGAAGGAACGACTTTAGTTGTTAAACAAGCAGAACCTCAAAACTTAGGGGATCTTCAAGTTGCAGGTGATGTATATACCTTCGAATTTACTTTCCCTGAAGGTTTTAAAGATTATACTGGTGAATTTCAATTAATCATGAGGCATGATGATAATGCGGAAAATGTTGCAATTTATTATTACAACGAAGCAACTAATAGCTGGGAGCTTATTGGTGGTGAGGTAAGCGATGGTGTCGTAACTACAACAGTTGATCACTTCTCAACTTATGGTGTTTTAGCTACTGCAGATGATGAACAAGACCAAGTTGCAACTTCTGATGAAAAATCAAGTGGCGGTGTTGGTTTGCCTGATACTGCAACTAATATTTTTAATTGGTTGTTAGCTAGTGGAGTATTGTTAGGGTTGGGAATTGGGTTATTAGTAATTGTTAGAAAAAGAAATCGAAAGATGGTACAATAATTAACAATAGCATATCGTAATTGTTTTCTAGGGTTCCGCAACAAATGTTGGACTGGTCCGAGAGAAAACACACAGTAACTACTGTGACACGGAAGGATAAAAGCCTGGGAGATTCATTCTCCCAGGCTTTTATAGTGTGGCGGGCATGTGCACAAACTTTAGAGTCAAAGTCATTCAAATGGAGTTGCCCTTTGGTAGATAGCTAGCTAGTGCAAGTCAACACCTGCGCTGACCATTTCGCTTTCTGACATGACTCTTTTGGGAATCAATATGCCTTTAATTTAAGTACCAAAAATAACTTGTATAAAGTCAAAATGGTACTAAACAGTCAATTAAGTACCAAAAATAGAAAACAAACTTTTAAATTGGTACTTAAAACAAGTTTTAGTACCAAAATCAACCTTCATGAATACTAAATTGGTACTAAATCAAAATATTTCTTAACTTCGAGTACATGTGTATCTGTAAGGAGTTTCAGTTTTCGCTTTTATGAAAGGCAGTTTTACTGCACATCAAAATATTTTTTTGTGAAAAAAGTAGGAGGAAGTTGTTATGTTAAAAGAATGGCTAAAAGTGATAATCGCTGCAGTATTTGAAGTTTTATGGGTAATTGGCTTAACACACTCCGATCGCATTTTGGAGTGGATTGGTACAGTTATCGCCATTATTATTAGTTTTTATTTTCTAATTATGGCTGGAAAAAAGATTGCAGTCGGAACAGTCTATGCCGTATTTGTAGGTTTAGGAACAGCTGGGACTGTAGTAGCTGGTGCTTTCTTTTTTAATGAGGAAATTAATCTTACTAAAATTGCACTAATTTTTCTGCTGTTGATCGGTATTATTGGTCTAAAATCGACATCGGAACCAAAGGAGGAAAGTAACTAATGGCATGGATACTTTTAATAATAGCAGGGTTATTCGAAATGTTAGCAGTAATCATGATGAATCAGTGGCATCGACAAAAATCAAAGACAGTATTAAGTTTTATGATTGCAAGTTTCGCGTTAAGCTTTTTGTTTTTGTCAAATGCCTTAGAAACCATTCCAATGAGCATGGGGTATGCGATATGGACTGGAATTGGTGCAGCAGGTGGAGCCATTGTTGGGATTTTATTCTATAATGAATCTAAAAGTGCTAAAAGAATTTTCTTTATAGCATTAATCATATTAGCAGTTGTTGGGTTAAAATTACTAGGTTAAGCGCAAATTCGACAAAAAAATATTAATTTCAACAAAAATATAGTTAAATATCCCTATATATGATATAGTTATCTTGAATTGAGATCAGGAGGATGGATATGAGATTCAGTGAACTTATAAAAAGTATCAATCATGCTACAGAGAATCTTGACTTAGTGACATCCAGACGTTATATAGAGGATAACCTTGAAATATTAAAAGAAAAAAGGCACTTATTAAATCATAACGCCCGGGAGATCTTAAGTTTTATGATCAAGCGTCAGGAATCTGGTTATAGAAGTTTGGATAAGAAAGAATTAGCTTCGATTAGAGCTGTCAATGTGTATGCTGAACAATTCGACGTAAGAGGTATTAAGTTAATCTTAAAGGAAAACCCTAATCTTTTTATGGAAAAAGAAGCATTGAATTTTTTGACTAATGACGCAAAAGTAATATTAGCTGGAATAGGTGTTTTGAAAAAAGATGCATGATGAGTGAACGAATGTGTCGTTCAGTTTGTTTTACTTTGTAAGAAAAGCATATTGGACAATATCCAGTAAATCCTCACGTTCGAGTGGGTCCCCACCAGTAAATACAAGAAGCGGGTTATTCATAGACTGGATTTGATCAATTAATTGTTTTGCCTCATCAAAATTTAATTCTCGGGGATCACGGTGATATTGTGCATCAGCTCTGCAGTGAAGTCATTTCAATGCACAAGCACGTGTAACTTCCCATATAACAATAAAAGGATCTTTATGATAGTCTCTCGGTTTAAAAAAAGGTGGTTGCTGAGTCAATATAGTACCTCCTTAACAAGGTGTTAACTATATTGTATCGTTCTTGTCATCGATAGGATGTGATGAAATGCACACATATAGATAAAAAAAGAAGCACCATTTACTGGAGCTTCTTTCATATTATTGAATTGGCAATACATATAACAAAACAGCGAAAAAGTGAGCAATTGATCCTGCTAAAACAAACAGATGCCATAATGCATGATGATAATTAAACCCACGCCATACATAAAAAACAGCACCAACTGTATACAATACACCACCGATAACTAAAAGTTTGAGCCCGTTAGGGTGCATATTTTCTACCAGTGGCTGCCAAGCAAATACAATAAGCCAGCCCATTAATACATACAGTATCGTGGAAAAATATAAAAACTTTTTAACGAAAAAGGCTTTAAATATTGTTCCGCCAATCGCAAGTCCCCAAATAACGCCGAATAATGTCCAACCTTCCCATCCCCGAACAACAACTAATAAGAAGGGAGTATAGGATCCGGCGATAAAGAAATAGATCGATGAATGATCCAATATTTCAAAAACATTTTTTGCTTTCCCTTTTCGGAGACTATGCAACAGAGTAGAGGATGTGTAGAGGAGTACCATTGTAACACCAAATAAAGTAAAACTAACGATATGCCATACTGTACCGTATAGTGATGAATAGACGATTAAAATAACTAACCCTGCAATACTTAATGCCATTCCAATTCCGTGAGTAACAGAATTCGCAATTTCTTCTCTTACTGAAAATTCATGAGTAGACCCCATTTTGACACGTTCCTTCCATATTTGAAAAATTCCTGTTATTATTATCTGCCTTTTGCTATGGAAATGCAAGTATTCGTGATTAGCTGCAAAAATCTGTACTTCTCGATATATTTCCTTGATACACTTATAAAAAAAATGAGATAAATTGCTAAAAAATGCAAAAGGAATTTCCTTTTTGTTGGCTTATTGTGCTATAATGATGGAAGATCATATAGAAAAATCGGATAGGATGTTGATTGAGAGTGGAAACAAGATCAAATCGAAGAAAATCAAAAAAATGGTGGATTTTAACACCACTGATTATTTTGTTCGTTATTATTTTAGCAGTGGGTGGTTATGTATGGTCGATTGTGAATAATGTGGAGGATACATTCAATACTAAAATGCATGATCCTATAGAATCGATAGATATGGAGAAAGTAAAGCAGAAAACAGAAGATACTGAGCCATTAAATATATTATTATTAGGTGTGGACCAACGTGAGAACGACCCAGGTCGGTCAGATGCCCTAATGGTATTAACATTAAAACCGGAAAAAGATGAGATGCAATTAATCAGTATACCTAGAGATACTCGTACATTAATTGTTGGTAGAGGTAATGAGGATAAAATTAATCATGCCTATGCATTCGGCGGTGCTGATATGGCCGTGCAAACTGTTCAAAATTTTCTGGATATTGAAATTGATTATTTCGTTCGTATTAATATGGAAGGATTGAAAGAGCTTGTAGATGAAGTAGGAACGATCACTGTTGACAATGAGATAGAGTGGAGTGACAACAAGTACCAATTTAAGGAAGGTCCAGTTGAAATGGATGGTGAGAAGACGCTAGCATATGTGAGAATGAGAAAGTTACCATCTGGTGACTTTGGAAGAACAGATCGTCAACGAAAAGTAATTCAGGCGATTATTGATGAAGGTGCCAGTGTGGCTAATGTTACTAAAGTGAATGAGTTAATCGATATCATGGGTAATAACATGTCTACCAGTCTGGATTTTGATGCAGTGAAGTCATTGTTAAATAGTTATACCGAGACAAGAAAGAATGTAACAAGCTATCGAATGAAAGGATCAGGTAAAACAATCGAAGGTATTTACTATTATATTGTTCCTGACGAAGAAATTACAAAAGTAAGAGACATGATCAATAGCTAAAGCCTGGAAGGGGGTTTTAGCTTTTTTTTACCTAATAAACTTATGGCAATGTAAAATAAGGTTGCTGACTTGAATAAAAATAGTAAAGATTACTAGTATTCTTTAGTAGATAATAGAAATATGAGATCTCCTAAATAACTTCTTTTATGCCTTTATGTACATTGGGTCAAGAAAGAAGGACAATGAAATCCATTTAATTAAAGGAAATTTTCCTGGGATATATTCCTTTTTTTAAAAGAAGTGGTTATAAATACTTAGCCATAATTATATCGCAAACATATATTAACATTTTTGGATTTGTTTGTTATAATAAAAATGTTTTATAATAAATAGTAGAAAGGGAGATTTTAATGAAAAAGTTATTAAAAGGAATGATTACCACAATTCTTCTGACGGTGTTAGCGTTTAACTTTAGTAGTATTGAAACAAGTGCTGCTACGTGGTCAAGTTGGCAAACTGTATCTGGGAGTTGTAAAGTTAGAGTTTCAACAGATTATAGCGTGTACACATCTAATGCAACATCTGTAGATGTACAAGCAGAATCAACAAACTGTCCGCGTATGGATTATCAAATGGATATATGGGGAATAGATTCTACAGGATATACTTTTATGATAGATGCTATTAACCCTACAACAGGATATTTCTCTTACCGAACTCCAGTTAAAAAGTTATATCTTTCAAACTTAACTTACTCAACTCAAGCAAAAGTACGAGTGTTAGTTGATGGACCATCTGGTAATAAAGCTGTTTGGTCAAATAATATTATGATTTATAGATAATATAATAGATTAAAAGTGAGAAAAGTTAGAAAAAGGATTCCATTCTAACATTTAGTAAGGTTTATTGACGTCTATTATCTATAAAATAACTTACTATAACAAATTTAGGTCAAGTAATCGCACATATAAATTGGGGTTGGAACAAAACCCAATAAAATGAAAAAGTCAAGTGGCTTAATTAAAGTGAGACTGCTCGATTTTTTTATCTGACATATTATAATAAGGTTCTACGTCAAATGTTGGGGTAGGAGTTCTTGCTCCTATCCCTTAACCTACTTGAAAGTCTAAATCTTTATATTGATGATGTAGTAATACACGTAACCTTAATCGGTCATAGCGTTTAAAGCCAAATGCATTACGTTTCATAACCTTTGTTTGATTATTTAATCCCCCTCTACAAATCCATTGTTATAAGGGAAGGCAAAGCTATTTAAAACTTATACTTGCCAGTTTTTAAGTGTACCTATGGCTTGGATAAACTCATCCATTCTTGACTTTTCTACCTGCTTATAAAAACGGTATAAACCTTGTTTTATTTTTCCTAAATCAATTGTTCCTTTTTTCGCTTCCTCAAACCAGGAGCGAAATGCTTCCTTAAACCATATGCTGTTTGTAAATCCTCTGATAAGCCTAAGTACCTTTCTAAATACCAGTGTTGTATACCCGTAAAACGGCTTGTCCAGCTTATCAGCTAAAGATGATGATGATTATCTTGTGTGCTAGACTCAATCTGTATTCTCAGGAAGGAAAATCGAAAGATAGTGTACGCATGATGTGGTTAGCTCAAAGGATTTAAAGCTTTTTTACATTAATTGAAGGACATACTTAAATATCGAGCCCAACACGCGAGACCGGCACCATGCCGAAAAATGCCTTGTTCTACCAGTTTGCAAAAATCTTTCATATTAACGATTTCAACCTCGATGTTTTCTAGCTCATCTAAAAATTGCTCATCTACTTTTGTTGCCTTTGTTGCCAAATACAAATGAATTTTTTCGGTTGTGGATCCAGGAGATGGATAGAAATAATCGAGAGATTGCCAATCTTCTGCCTGATACCCTGTTTCTTCTAATAACTCCCGTTGTGCCGCATAGAGAGGTTCTTCATCTTCTTCAATCATACCTGCGGGAAATTCAAGTTCAGTGGATTGTAATGGATGACGATATTGTTTTAACATGACCACTTTATTATCGTTCGTAATTGCTAAAACACAGACACCATCCCGAAATTCAATATACGAAAAATTCTGTGTCTGTTCATTTGCAAGTAACACTTCATCGATTGTTATTTTAAATCGATCTACTTGTGTAGTTGAACTATGGTTTATCTTCCATTCATTATCTGCCAATGAAACTCCCTCACTTTCTTTTTTTGGGGTAAATCAAAATCATTTGATATAGGATTATATATAACAACACTAAACCAACCAAAAAAGCAATGGAAGTTGGTAGCGGCGTGAAAAATAACAGGTGATAAATGATTAATGGCCATAGTAACGCAAAGGAAGTCATCTTCCATAATTGTTGATATGCTAATTTGCGTTGCAGGAAGCTTTTTAGTATCCAGGGACCGATTGTTAATATGGAAACCCCTGTAACAACAATAAACATGATAAAAAAGGGATAAAAGACAATAATTTGCAGTAGAAACTGACTATATGAAATGTGAGATTGACCTTGTTTAAAGTTTGCTATCATTAAAATGACATTAGGTAAGAAGCTAATAAAGAATATAAGAAAAAGATAAACGAGTGTGTCCCTCATACTTACTCGATTTAACCAAAACATCGCTTCTTTTTTAGGTAATATTGCACTATTTCGTAAGATTGCAAGAATGGCCATGACTATCCTCCGTACTCTTCTCTATTTATCCACTATTCTTTTATATGTACTGTTGTAATAAAGAATTGGATTACCTTCGTCTAATTTGATTTCGTCTACTTCGGCAATAATCAGTAAGTGATCACCTGCTTCAACCGTATTGACTACCGTACATGCCAATGTAGTGAGTGCATGATCTATGACTGGTATACCGTCTAAAGTTGTAAAGTCTTGATATTCTTTTTCTATTTGTTTAGCAAAGATCATGGATATTTCTTGTTGTTCTTCTCGTAAAATACTAACACCGAATCGTTTAATTTTATCGGCATTTTGGTAGAAATTCGTTTTGGAATCTAGTGAAATGGTAATTAACTGTGGATCCAAAGACACAGACATAAATGCATTGACTGTCATTCCTTGTATCTCATTATCAAATTCCGATGTTACGACAGTAATTCCTGTCGCAAATTTGCTCATCGCTTTGCGGAACTCCTGCTTGCTCATCGATTAAAACCTCCCTCTATATAATTCAAATATCGTTAATATACTCT